>JALGTI010000444.1 GCA_029821455.1 Candidatus Zipacnadia bacterium
TCGACAAGGTGAGCGCCGAGATGGTCATCGCTAGTGAAGAAATCTTCGGCCCGGTGTTGGGGATCATACCGGTGGTTGACTTGGATGAGGCGATATCCATCATTCACAACCTGCCCTACGGCAACGCCACTTCGATATTTACCTCCAGCGGTAAGAGCGCCCGACAGTTCAAGTATCAGGTGGACTGTGGCAACATCGGCGTCAACATTGGTATTGCCGCTCCCATTGCCACCTTTCCCTTCTCGGGCATGAAGGATTCCTTCTTTGGAGACCTTCATGGGCAGGGCCGGGACGCTATTTCGTTTTTCACCGAGCGGAAGGTGATCATCAGTCGCTGGTTCTAATTCCATTGACGGCAACAGGAGAGCAACTGGGTACTTTCGGTGCTATCTTGCGCTTTGCGATGGAACTTGAAAGCCAGGCGGCGGCGTTCTACGAAGCCGCTGCCCAGGGCGTTCTGGCAAACTCGTTCCAGGAAATGGCCCACATCTCTCGTAAGCGCCTGAATCGGCTTCAGCGGGCCCGGCAAGAGGGAGTAACGGAGATGATCCTGGAGTCCATTGAGGGCCTGGACAGCAACTCCTACCAAGTGGAGATGACAGCCGGCGCGGACACAGGCCAGCGACTGCAGCAAGCCGTAGCTTTGGAGGAGACGACCAGTCTGTTCTATCGAGACGCGGCAGCCAAGATGCCTATCCAGGAAATCGTGCGCCTATTCCGGCAGCTAGCCGACGAGAACATGCAGCGGCAAGGGGAATTGGCGGGGCTTCAGGATTTGTAGCCGTAGTTTTCAGCCGAAGAGGGTTCATATTATGCTGACAGTGAGAGAGTTTAGTGTTCCTTCGGTGATCCTCACCGGTTCGGGAGCCTCACAGCAAGTGGGGGAGCAGTGCAAGAAAAGAGGATTATGCAAAGGCTTGATCGTCACTGACGAGACGATACGCAGCTCGGGTATTGTCCCGCAAATCGAACAAGCGCTGTCGCGAAGCGGCATTGCATACTCAATCTACGATGGCGTAGCCACAGAGCCGGTGATAGAGTTCGTCGAAGCAGGGCTTGAGATGTATCGGGAGGCGGGCTGTGACTTCGTGTTGGCGGTGGGAGGAGGAAGTCCGATTGATACGGCCAAGGCTATTGCTGTTATGACCACCAATGAGGGGTCAATCAGTGATTACAAGGGCATTGGCAAGATCGCGGAGAAGGGTGCTCCGCTGGTGGCGGTTCCGACCACGGCGGGGACGGGCAGCGAGGCGACGGTTTACACGATCATCACCGATGCGGCGACCGATGTTAAGATGCTAATCGGCAGCCCCTTTGTTATGCCGGATATGGCCATCGTGGATCCGCTCTTGACGATTTCCTCGCCGCCAGGGGTAACGGCGGCAACGGGGATTGATGCGCTTGTTCACGCGATTGAGGCATACGTGTCGGTCAAGGCGCAACCTATGAGCGATATTTTCGCTCTCTCCGCAATCGAGCTGATCAGCGGCAACCTGCGGCAAGCGTGGGCCAATGGGGAAGATCTGGACGCCAGGGAGAAGACGATGTTGGGAGCGCTGCAGGCCGGCATTGCCTTTAGCAACTCGTCGGTAGCCCTGGTGCATGGGATGTCACGGCCCATTGGAGCGTATTTCCATCTGGCTCATGGTGTCTCCAACGCGGTGCTTCTGGTCGTCGTCATGGAATTCAGCTTGACCGGTAATGCGCGGCGATATGCAGACATCGCCGGGACTCTGGGCGAGAGTACCGATGGCCTAACGGACCTACGAGCCGCAGAGTTGGCCGTCGAGGCCGTCCGTAGACTTGTCTGCGATGTCAATATACCGCCATTGCGTGAGCTGATCGAAGACGAAGAGGAGTTCTATCGGTTAGCTCCGCAGATGGCCGAAGATGCAATTGACAGCGGCAGCCCAGCCAACAATCCGCGTCAGGCAACTAAGGAACAGATCATCGAGCTGTACAAGCTGGCCTATTCAGCCTAGGCACGTTACTAACCTATATGGAAATCTCGGCTTACAAGGACTATCCTGGTTGGGCAGATTAAGGACCACCTAACATTTTGGCAAAGGGGGACTTACAATGAGAAAGCTTCTGCGAGTAGACATGGGAGAGCTGTCCGTCAAAGAGGAGGTATTGCCAGCGGAGAAGGAGCCGACCGGAGGCCGACATCTGACCTCCTCCATCCTCGCTTCTGAAGTCCGCGCGACCTGTCATCCTCTGTCTGCGCACAACAAACTGGTTGTGGCATCGGGATGGCTGGGGGGCACGGGAGCGCCGTCTAGCGGACGGTTGTCAGTGGGGGCCAAAAGCCCTCTCACCGGTGGCATCAAGGAGTCCAACTCCGGTGGCAACGCCGGCGTTGCACTACCCCGCCTGGGCGTTGCCGGGATCGTTGTTGAGGGCCTGCCTCCTGATGACGCTCTGCGCGTTCTGCACGTAACAGCCGACGGCGTTGAGCTGG
>JALGTI010000445.1 GCA_029821455.1 Candidatus Zipacnadia bacterium
GCAGTATGAAATCACCGATGTGAACAACGCCTACCTGCAGCGCAGCCAGCTTGAATATGACATCCTGCCTTTCGGCTGGTCCGATGCCGGCACCCCTGAGAGCCTGTTGCGGGCCACGCTGATGATGCAGGAGAGCGAATTCAAACCCAACCTGTTTCCCAGAGATTCCTGAAGAAAACGGTGACAGCAGAGCGTTTGCTATCGTGGCGGTTGACTCAATAGCGCGGATAGCCGATTTAACCGCTGGAGTGAGATAGTAGGTGCCGACGTGGGGGTGAATGAAGTGGCCAGCAGACTACTGCGCATTGCCGGTTGGACAGGGCCAATAATAGTGCTCTTCTATCTCGGGTTTGACATAGTGGCACGTCTGACGTACCGTGACCCCCTCGCGGAAGTCCCGAAGGTCATAGCCGAAATGTTGGATAGCGCCGATAGAGAGGAACTCATGGCTCTGTGGACCGCGACGACCGGTTACGTCGGATGGTGGGCTGAAATCACAGAGGGCGCTGCCGATCACCCATCGTGGGGTGTTACGCCGGTGCCTGATCCAGCCACCGGCCATCAGGTTGCGGTGGGGCACCTGGAACGGGCCATTGAACTGGCACCGAACGAACCCCGCCTCGTTTTACGGCGGGCCATGTGGGCCCTCCAAGGCGATGACCCAAGCGGCTGGTTGGGTCATGTGACCCCCGATGATCTGGCAAGAGCGCAAAGCCTCCTGGACCGCGCTATCGAACTCGACCCGTCTAACGCCTATCCATACTATCTAAAGGCCATCATCGCGGCAAGGAACGGTCAGATCAATCAGACTCTGGCGCAAGTTGAACGTGGCAACCGGGCCGGCCCGATCAATACCTACCCGCTACCCACAGAACTCAGAGAGAAGTTGGGCTGGACAACGCTCGTGGTAACTAGTCCGTTCTTTTCTTTCACGGGATGGGTGCACATGAAAGAGGTGGCAAGGGCGCTTGCTACTAGCGGTGAAGCAGATGTCAGGGCGGGAAGATACACATCTGGCCGCCGAAAAGCAGACGCCGTAATGGCCTACGGAGAGAACATAGCGCGCAGCGCAGATGACACAATGGACGTTGTCCTTGGCACCGCAGTGCGCGTTCTTGGGTCGCGGCCCCTCTACCAGATTGCAGTCGCGTGCTCTGCTGATGAGCTTATGGGAGACCTCGAACGTGAATGGCGGACGGATGCATACCGCAGAATAGCTGCGCGCTATTGGAGTGCAAGAAGCATTGACCGGCAGATGGTATGGCTCTATGGTAGATTGCTGCTGCCCGCGGTCGTCTGGTGCATCGGCCTCGGTGCCGCACTGATAATGGGATGGAAGCTGGGTGCGTGCGCGATTGCGCGGCTACGGCTGCGCGGCCAGCAGTATGAGGCCATTGTCTTCGAGGTTGGCGTGTATCGCAGAATCCTGCTGGCGGCGGTGGCGTGTGCTTTGCTGTTGGCAGGCAGTGTGTTCGCCGCGGCGCTGCTGGGATACAACCTTAGTTTTCTTTTCGGGCATGTTGACCTGTTGAAGAAATCCATGATCACGGCTGCTCTCTTGTTGCCGCTGGTCTTGGCTTTGATTTGCCTTCTCACCCTCTGGCGGCGATGGCAATCTGAGAACCGCCCCCAACGCTGCAGCCTATGGCGCTTCCTGACGCAGGTGCCTCTCTCCTACAAGCTGGCGCGCGCCAGACTGCATCTGCAAGCACAGGGCGTGGTTGTTACCATGCTGTTCGTGATATCGTTGTGCAGTGGTGTAGCCATGTATCCTATCACGGGAGTAGAATTGACAGACTATTTCACATCCGCCGGCCGCTCGAAGATCATGGCCACGATGGCCGCCCAAAACCAACGGCAGGAGGCTGAGGGCGTCAGGCAGATACTGGCCGGGACTTATGAAGTGCCGCACGAGGCCGTTGATAGCTCTTATGAAGGAATCATTGAGACTGTGCGTGAACCTACAGGATGAACCCCAGGAATAACCCCCAGAGCTCCCGGGTTGTTTTTGTGAAGGATTCAGCCAGTAGCGCTGCCCGCGCTTGCTGCAAAGCTGTAGCCTATCCCCTTGCAGGGAGGTTAGCATAGATGGAGCAGTTCAGCTTCTTCAATCCTGTCCAGCTTCTGGCCGGGCCCGGCAGCTTCGAGCGCCTAGCTGAGGAAGCCGCCAAACTCGGCCATCAGGCACTGCTCGTCACCGGCCGGTCGG
>JALGTI010000446.1 GCA_029821455.1 Candidatus Zipacnadia bacterium
CGCTGGCGTAGCAACCACAATTACATCGGGCGCGAAGTCCACCAGGGCATCGTAGCTCTCGAAGGCGTTGGCGATGTCGTGCTGCTGGGCGATGGTAGTCGCCTTCTCGGCATCCACATCACAGACAGCTACGACCTCACAGTCATCCCTGTTATTAAAGACCTCGAGGTGACTGAGGCCACGGCTCAGACCGGCAATTCCGATACTCAGTGGCATTTGGCACACTCCTTTGCGGAACAGGCTGGAATCTCCGATTAGCTCAACGGCTCGCTACTGAGTATGCGCCGTCGGGGCCAAATCTCCTTCTGAGGCATAGCAATCCCTGCGGCCGCAAACCGACTGGCATCACCGGAGGCAAATGAGCAACGCCGGCCCAAACCAAACGGCGGAGTCTGCAGGGAGAGCTGTGCGATCTAGAGGTAGCCCAGGCCGTCCAAGCGTCTAATCACTTCTTCCTCTTCTTGTGGGGAAGGCGCCACGGGTGTCTCTGTTCGACCGGCGGCAGCCGCCTCTTCGGTGAATTGTGGTGGCCGCGAGTGCGCAGGCTCGGCAAGCAGTTCCGCCAAGACACGTCCCTGGGTCTGGGCCGGTATCCCCAGGCTAAGCAGATGCAGGGCGGTTGGCGCCACATCCACAATCTCGGCTTCCCCAACTGGTGTGCTGCCATCGAACTCAGCGCCACCCACAGCCAGAATGCCGTAAGGCCTGTGGTCGCCCGTGCGCAGCAACGGCTCGTCCCTTTCCTGCTCATTACGCCACGGTGTGGTGTTGGCCGCACCTGACGGCACCATCAGCCCGCCCAACACTGCGCCCTGGGCGAACTGCACCAGCAAATCGGGCTCATACACAGGCCCGGGTGGACTCATCGCCAGGCCACGCCGCGTCACCCGCCTCACGGCGCTCCTCTCAGTGGCCGGGTCTGTGGCCGCAGCCAGTTCCGACTCCAATAATTCCACCAAGCCCCAGTACTCAGGCCCCGCTGCCACAATCCCGTGCGGCTGGCGGCCCTTGAGGTTGATCCATATTTGGCCGCAAACAGTGCCGTTGCGGCAGGTAAAGGCCCTTGTTCGTGGCCAATCAATATCGCCAAGTAGCTTGGCATAAAGCAACTGCCCTTCGACGGCAAGCTTCCTGCCGGCGGCCGCCCGCAGGCGCGCGGGAACAAGACTCCTGGCTGCGCGCCTCGCCAACGCGCTCCAACCAGCCCGCCGTTTGTACGTGGCCAACCCCATCGCCTCCAGCAGACCCCGGAGATACACAGCTCCTTGATGTGCCAGCCCTGCGCCGTGGTCAGACATCACCATCACATTGGCGTCCGCACTGACATCTAAGAGCCTGCCCAGTTCCCCGTCCACAGCCTCATACATCGCAGGAACCGTGTCTCTAAGCTCCGGTGGTGTGCTCGCATCATGGCGCGGGTGCTCCGGATCACTCAGATGCCAAAGGTAGTGCTGTATCCAGTCTATCTGAGGGAAGTATAGCACTGCTAGTTGCCACTGGTGTTCACGGACCAAATGCACATAAAGATCGCCAAGTCGCTTCGCGCTTGCCAGGGTCCTCTGCAGTGCTCCAGCGTAGTCACCACGCAGCGCTGCGCCACGGATATCCTCATAGACCACAAGGTTACCGAAGCGAGAGTGCAACTCCCGCACCAGGTCCGGTGGGTAACCAGAGCCAGTGCTAACGGGGCTTGGGGCCAACATGCCGGCGATCATTATTCCATTCACCGGGCGCACCGGGTAGGTCATCATGATCCCCGCGACCAGGACGGTCGCGCCGGAGTTGCTCACCACCTCCCAGAACGCCTCGCCCCTCCGGTGTGTGGCATTAAAGACCGTGAGACGGTCATGCCCCGGTGTCGGGGCGGTGAAATCCCAGATGCCGTGGTTTTCAGGGTGCAGGCCAGTGGCAAATGATGGCCACGCCGAGGCACTGCTCATATTAATCGTGGAACGCAGTCTAAGCAACTGCCCCCGGTCAACTAACCGCCCGAGGTTTGGCATCCTGCCAGCACCTATGAGGCTGCTGGTCAGTTCATAGTCTGCAGCGTCAATACCCACTATCAGCAGTCTGGTAGCCTTCTGAGACATAAGCACCGACATTTCTCATTCAGACATACGTCATTTTATGTTCGAGGTTGGTTTCACCTTCTGTGAATGTTTCCCCTCCTATGAACACAAGATGATGACTGAAAAAGCCCACCCTC
>JALGTI010000447.1 GCA_029821455.1 Candidatus Zipacnadia bacterium
ATCCACGAAGACCTTCAGCGGATACTGCTCGAGCATAACATCGTCAATCCACTGCAGCGCTTCCAGCGGCTTCATATGCCACCAGGTCGGACAACTGCTGACCAGTTCCACCAGGGAGAAGCCCAGCCCTTCCACTTGCGTCTGGAAGGCCTTCTTCAAGCTCCTTTTGGCCTGGCGGACGCGTTTGGGCCTGGTCATCGTCTCCCGCGCCAGGTAAGCCACACCGGGAATCTGAGATAGCAGCTCACAAATATTAAGTGGATAGCCGCCCTGCTCAACGCTGCGGCCCAGTGGCGTAGTAGTGGTTTTCTGGCCCATCAGCGTGGTAGGAGCCATCTGCCCCTGCGTCATCCCGAATACTGCATTATTTATGAAGACCACCGTGAAGTTCTCAGCCCGTGCCGCCGCGTGCATCACCTCAGCAAGCCCGATAGCCGCCAGGTCGCCGTCGCCCTGATAGGTGAACACTATTGTATCAGGCTCGCAGCGCTTGATGCCAGTTGCCACGGCCGGACCGCGTCCGTGGGCCGCTTGCACCGCGTCGGTGTCGAAATACTCGTAGGCATACACAGAGCAGCCCACCGTAGCAATTGCGATCGTCCGATCCTTAACGCCCAGTTCATCGAGTACCTCCGCCACCAGCCGATGGGCGATACCGTGGGTGCAGCCCGGGCAGTAACGCATCGGAACGTCGGTGAGACTATCCGGTCGCGTGTAGATTGTTTTTATCGTCTCAGTTGTGTCCAAAACAACAGCCCCTTCTCGATGAGTCTAATTGCACCGTCAAAGCACAGCCAGGCCAATCATTTAGTTGAAGTACGTCCGGTATTTCTCCAGCGCCTGGCAGATTGCCTCGATGTTCTCTAAGGGCACATCCGGCTCACATTCAGCCTTCAACCACAAGCCACCCTCCGGCCCACCTAACTTATCCACGCATTCACGCACATGAGCATCAATATCCGCTGGTGTGCAGAATGGGAACATCTGGCGATCCAGATCAATGTCCACACACACTTTCCCCTTGCACTCTTCGACGAGCCGGTCCAGCCCGTTAGCCCTGATCTGAGGATTAACCACATTGACCCCACAGTCAATGAGGTCCTTGATGATAGGTATGATATGCCCGTCGGTATGCATATAGACCGCAGCTCCTGCCTCGTGACACAGACCGTATATCGCCGCAAAGCAGGGCTTCATATACTTGCGCCATTTAGCCGGACTGATGGGCAGAGTATTCTGAAAGCCCAGATCATCGCCGAAATAGGCAAGCTGAGGTGGGTCTTCCAGCATAGCCCTGACCTCGCCCAGATTGTAATCCAACACGATATCAATAAGCATCTGCAACTCGGGCGGCTCTTCGGCGAAATCAACCATTATTTCTTCAAAGCCGCGCAGGTCGGCAAGACGCAGCCACATAAACCCGTGTGGCATGCCAGCACCCGGCGGAGGTGGCTTGAAACTGCGGACCATTTCCCGCGTCGGCACAGGATGGCCGGTGACAATGGCGTCGCAGCCTTCCCGTATGTTGCTCCATACACAACCCCATTCGTCCACATATTCCCCTTCCTGATATTGTTCACGGATCTCATCCTGGTGACGGGCTGCTGTGGTCTCCTGACCGAACACCACGGGGTGGCTGGCAACCAGTTCCTCAAGAGCCTCGCCATACTCGATCCAGGTTGCCAGCAGCAGACGGACGGCTATCGGGATATACTCCGGATAGTCAAACTGCATTGCCTTGATCCGGTCTTCTTCGACACCCATATTACTGCTTAAGCGACCTTCCTCTTATCGCCTGCTATCGAAGCCCGAACAGTCAGACGCACCCACCTCGCTACTCTAACAGCGTGCACCATCTCTCAAGCAATTTCCACAATCCGTTCGGCAACCTCTTCAGGGGTCACCAACACCCCGCCGGTGTGGCCCAAGAACTCTACCGGACAGGTGCCCTCAACGGCCAGGCGAACATCTTCAATGAATTGGCCCAGTGATAGCTCCACCACCAGGACCTTTTCCACGCGCTGGGCCCAGTCAGCAATAACCTCGGTCGGGAACGGAAACAGACTGATAGGGCGGATCAGTCGGCAGGCGATGCCTGCCTCAGCAGCGTGCTCAATTGCGGTCTGACATATCCGTGCCGAGATTCCGTAGGCACAGACCAGTATTTCCGGGTCGTCGGCTCCATGCTCGGTCCA
>JALGTI010000448.1 GCA_029821455.1 Candidatus Zipacnadia bacterium
GGCCGGCATCCTGATCTGGGGCATCGGCTGGGTCGTCAAGCAGTACGGCGGTGCGATTGACAGCACCATAAACACCTTCCTGGGTCAGAAGGGCGCCGAGATCAAGGGCCAGACCAAGGTGGTGCCCATCTTCCGTCTGGGCGCGAGGAAGGTGGGTGGCACGGCAGTCGGCGCAGCCCAGGTTATGGGCCCGGCCGAGCAGGTACAGAAAGTCACCTACGTGCTGGAGATCGAGCCGCTGGGCAGCGCCAAGCCGCGTATCCGCGCCCTGCTCCCGCTCTCTACCAAGAAGAGCGTGACCCGCTCGGTCAAGGGTATCAGCGGGGTCGGCGTGTCGGCCAACATCAAGTTCCCGCTGTAGCAAAGCCTACGAAATAATGACTGCGGCATAAGAAGGTGCCGCAGTCATTATCATAGAAGTGAAATGCATCGGCACTTTGGCAGGGAGGAGTTGGTATGGATTGCCCAAAGTGTGGCTACGCCATGTCGCCGTTTGATGAGGAGTGCCCCAGGTGCGCGAGACTGGCAACTCAGCAAGAGGCCTCCGAGCAGCCAACAAGGGAATACCCGGCGGTTGAAACACCAGGTCCTCAGCCGTCTCAGGCCACAACCCCAGTTGCTGAACCGATAGGTCGGAGGCAAGAGCAAGGCACATCGTGGGCAATTGCGTCGCTTGTCCTAGGTGCATTGGTCTTCTGCAGTATGGGGCTGACTGGTCCCTTTGCAATCTGGACAGGTGTTAGCTCAAATCGCAGGCGAGAGAATAGTGGGATGGCAGTTGCTGGCATTGTGCTAGGGGTACTGGGCAGCATCTTCATGCTGGCACAGGGCTCTGCAATTCTGGTCCCCGTACTCGCCAGGGCCCACTATAGGGCGACAACAACATCTCAGCCAACACGAGCAGTGCCTGTGTGGCCGCCGCAGGGTGCTCCGGAATCAACAGGTCAACCTCAGCGGCAGCAGCCTGCTACTCGCACGGGCGTCCAGGTAGCTGTTGTCGATTGGACTTGGCGAAAAAGGCCGGACTTCGGTGGCGATGGCGCCCTGGAATATGTGGGCGAAGTAGCTAACACGGGGAATCGCCAAGTGGGTTTCGTCGAAGTCCACGTATCGTTCTATGATGCCCAAGGCAATATACTGACAGTTGACTCGACCTACTGCCAGCCGTACAACTTGAACCCAGGGGAGCACGGACTGTTTAAGGCCTGGGCGGACTATTATCCACAAGCGCAGACGTGTCAGATCCGGCTAACCTATAAATAGGGCGATCATCGACTGACGTGTGCCGGGCTGAGCAGTCTCGCACCACTATCTTTATAATGTCTTTGCCAATAGATGTTCGGGGTATGCTGATAACAGCACAGGCGAGGGGCAACGCGTAGACTGGCAGCGCGGAAGACCCAGTGCCACACGCAGGTAGTCTCTGAGTAGGGTAGGACTCAGGGACGAACTGCAACATGCTGTTTTGTGCATATTCCGATGTGCCTGTAGTGATGGTCAGCGGTGATGAGGCCTGCTGCACTGAGGCGCGGGAGTTGGTACCCAACATCGAGACTGCTACAGTAAAGCGGGGGCGTCAACCGAGGGGCAGCTATCCATCTGCACCCGGAGAAGGGCCAGGTGTTGATCCGCCAGGCGACCAGGCGCGGGCGAGCGCAGGGCCGAGATACGCAAGTTCTGGATTGAGCCACCATGTGTGAAGTGCAAGGAGTGGCGGTCTCGGCGTGTCGGCCAACATCAAGTTCCCGCTGTAGCGGAGGACCTTGCAGCAGCTACAGGCTAATCCGGGCCAGGTAGATGTTTGCCTGGTCCGTAGTCTCATATTCGTGGCTGGAGTAGTAGCTCATCAGCAGCGCATTGTCTCCATCGGGCAGCAGACCCGGGTAGCTGGTGTCGCCACCACTGGGGACCCGGATTACCTGGACCAACCCTCGGTCGGTCAGTTCCCAGACGCGCGTCATTGCCTCGTAGCGCTGCTCACCCGTTTCCGGGCCACTAGCAGTGCGAATGCGGTCGCGCCCTGCTACGATGATGTGGTCGCCAATGCGGGCGCTGGCCGGCCCCTGGGCAATCTGATGCAGCGACTGCTCCGTCCATTGCGCATACGGAGCAACCGCCTCGTAAAGACGGCAGTGCAGCGGCCAGGTGTCGAAGCGAGCCAGAGCCAAGAGATGGCCGTTTG
>JALGTI010000449.1 GCA_029821455.1 Candidatus Zipacnadia bacterium
CCTGGTCAACTCGGTCTACTGGCTTGCACAGCGCTGACCGCGCGCGAGCACGATTGACATCTGCCTGGAGGATGATGGGACATGCCCAGATGCAGGATAGCTGTCGCCACGATCCTGATGGCTGCCGCCATCGCCGGCCCGTCCAAACGGCACCGACTCTCCATTCAGTTCTCCCACGCGTCACAAAGCTTCTGAAATAGCCTTGACAATTTTTCTTGCGGGGGGGTACACTAACATAACAGATTACCAGATCAGGAGGAGGTCGGCACAAATGAGGCGAGCTAAAGGTTTCACGCTCATCGAATTGCTGGTGGTGATCGCGATCATTGCGATCCTGGCTGCCATCCTTTTCCCGGTCTTTGCACGAGCCCGGGCAAAGGCGAAGTGCGCCTCGTGTCAGTCCAACCTGAAACAACTCGCTCTGGCCTTTATTATGTACGCCCAAGACTACGATGAGGCATTCCCGACCCCGTCCACCAACTTCCCCGATTCTGCATGGCCTTGGTTACCTCAGTGGCATCCTAAGCTGTATGGTGGTGGCACGGAATACGGGTGGATGGCCCTACTCTACGGTTATACCCGAACCAGGGAGATATTCTACTGCCCGAGCGGCCCCACACACAACTTGGATGAGCAAATCAACCGCAGCTACGCGTGGAACCAAACGGGCACCGCAGGGCGTGTCGCAGGGGCGCGAAACCAGCTCGAGTTCCCCGCCGAGACCTTTCTGGTGATGGATGCCTCCTATCCACACTTGCATAGGTATGGACTCACGAGGGACGGGCTCCAGAGATTGCTGGGCTACTGGGAAACTAACCCCAAGAAGATGGGTGCCCGCCACAACGGTATGCATAATGTTGCCTTCTGCGATGGCCACGTAAAGTCCATGCAAAAGGACGCGATGTATCGGAATTCCGGCGGCGATGCCAACGATAACATCCCGCCCTGGAATTGGGACTGGGAGGACTGACCCGCGACGAAGAGGAGGAGGCAACACTTGTCCCGCCTCGGCGGGATAGGGTAATGCGAATAACATCTGCCGGGAGGAGGTAGATAGTTGTGAAAGGAGCAGGTTTCACGTTGATAGAGCTTTTGGTGGTGATCGCGATAATCGCGATCCTGGCGGCGATTCTCTTCCCTGTGTTCGCGAGGGCACGCGAGAAGGCGAGGCAGACGAGCTGTATGAGCAACCTCAAGCAGCTCGCAACGGCCGCGCGAATGTACTCTGGCGATTACGACGGCCACATTCTCCCAGGTCACCTCCGCGGTGACCCAGGGGGCTGCGCGGGATGGTCCTTTCGGCTGATGCCTTATGTCAAGAACGTCGGGATTTTTGACTGTCCAAGCACGCAGTACAGGTGGGACGGGAGAGACAAGTGGCATTTCGACTACGGGCTGAACGCCTACATTGACTGTAATGGCAATCCGGGGGGCTTCTACCTGTGGGAAACCACCCTGGAGGAGATTCAGACGCCCGCGGACACGGCGATGATGGGAGAGACGGCCAATTGTGCCCGTCACCCTTGGTTCGCCGTCGAGAGCGGCCCGACTTTCCACCTTGAGCCGGTCCACAACGACGGGTGCAATTTGAACTTCTACGATGGCCACGCGAAGTGGTACTCGATAAACAAGGCCCTGGATATTAAGCTCTGGGACGGAATCCCCTGAGGCTAGCAACGCGAACATGATGGTGACGTTCACGGCAGCGCCTGCCGCGCGCAGGTGGGGGGCGCTAGCTACACCAGATAGTAGCGACGAGAACCATTACAGCTAAGTGGGAACTCCCGGAGGGCATAGCTTATGTGCAGAATGTACAGATATGGGCTAGTTGTTATTGCGATTCTGACGCTCGCCGCCAGCGCCAGCGCTGCACCGATCAGCAAGTTGAAGCCGCTCTATCCTCGGACGGGGATTATCGTAGGCGGGCAGGTGAAGGCCGTCATCGTGGCCCCGGATGAGCCTGAGCTCTCCGCGGCGGCGCGTAACCTCGCGGCTCGGCTCAAGGAGGCGGGCGGCGCCGCGCCGGAGGTGTTGTCAGTTGACGCGGTGGTCTCACCCTCCTGGCAACTGAACTTCGACGCCATCGCCGGCCGTAACCTCATCGCCCTCGGCAATATCAACAACAACCGCCTGCTGGCCGTCCTCTGGGGCGAGGGCTACGTGGTAGCGGATTCC
>JALGTI010000068.1 GCA_029821455.1 Candidatus Zipacnadia bacterium
ATCGCCGTCAATCATTGGATGATCCCTACCAACTGCTTTGAGTATTGCGCACCGGGGCCTCGATTTCCGGCTTCTGTTGCACGGGAACTGGCAAGAGCGTCGCGGATCCGCTGGGGGCAACTGCTTTGTGCGCTTCTGGTGTCGCCACAATGCACATCATAAGCATGGCAGTACCTTTGTGTCAGTGCAGACCAGACGACTGCGGGCTTTGGGCCTGAGGACTTGCAGGCAATCAGGTGGGTACGGGCGCTAACCCCCAGATGCGCTCCAGCAGCTCCCCGAACAGTGCGCGTGTGATGCTGACTTCAGCCATCTGCAACACCAGTCGTCGCGCGTGGCGCACCAACCTCGCGCCAATCTTGATCAGTCGCTCCCGCAGACTGCTCAGACTCCAGTGTGCCATTTCTCGGGGTAATATCTCGGCCTCGAAGCGTCCGACAGTGGTACGCGCTGCTGCCTGTCGATCACCCGCTCGTGGGCTCAGCACAAGGCGCATAGCGCGGTCCGTCGCCAGACGGTCGGCATCATTGGTGTCCGAGATACCCCGCCAGACGACTGTAGAGCGACTGCCGGACCAACGGCATCAATTGGTGCTGGATGTTGCGTCCCGACCGTTGCTCTCTGAGAAACTGAGCCGACATCTCCGTCAGCCCGAGCTTGTCATCCAACTCGCGGTACGCCAGCAATCCGGCGGCGGAGGTGGTCTTGCTGCCCACGAACTCCAGCCGCACCCGAGTGTCGAATTCCAAGCCCAACTGATCCTGTTGGCTCTCACCCGTTGGGTGCCTCCGGGGGTCCTTGCTGCGATGCCCGCTACGGCCCGTCTGCAGTCAGTTTCTTGCCGTCTCCCGTGAGAACCTCCCCGCTCATACGGGCAATGCGGGATTAAGCCCCATAGCAAGGTCGGCGGCAAGAATTGTCACTGCAGAAAGCCAGCTTTCCGCATGCCCCAGAGCGTCACCTGACTAGCTCCGACGGATTATTCCGGAGCTACAAGGACACAGTAGCAAAACAAGCACATGCGACAACATAGATGTAGGGGGGCCTGATGACCAACAGAAGTCAATACCGTGCTCCTCGGTCCAATCTGCTGATGGACGTATCAGTCGTAAGGGTGCAGATTAATTTTGGGACCCCACACGCAAAGGCGTGCGGGATTCTGAAGCCGCGACGAGTACAGAGAATCCCGCTGAGCTGTGTATCTACTGATGACAGCAGCGTGAGGTGCATCATACGCGGGGGCTCTAGGCCTCGCCGGATTTGGGATCTCCGGAGGAGGTCGCGCCGCTACCACAAGAGAACGAGCCGTGGCTGAGGCGCGCAAACAGAGGACTTCACGACGACGCGGCCCTGGGGCGAGTAATTCTTACTTTTCGAGCGGTGTCCTTCGGTGTAGTGAATGCGGTCGGCCTTTGGTCGCTGCAAACCACCGCACCGGTCGCTATTACCAATGCCCGCGGGGCTATGAGCATGGCTCGCCCGATTGTGGTGGGGTGATGGTGCGCGCGGACGAGGCTGAGGCTGCAGTGCTCCATTACATAAAGGAGTTGGTTAACACCGCAGAGTTCGAGGCACTGGCTCGCGGGGAGATAGAAGACCTGCTCGCAACTGACGAGCAGGGCGCCCAAACTAGACTACGGGCAATCGAGAAGCAGATCAGTCGGCTCGAGCGTCGGTTGGAGTGGGTTATCGACCAGGCTGCAAAGAACCCTAAGCTTCGATCCAAGTTCAGGGAGACATGCGAACGTTACGAGAACCGAAGCGCGGACCTGCGACAGGAAGCCGAGCAACTCCGCCAGCAGACAGCTCAGCAGGAGGGACGCGTGCGACAGGCCAACAGAATCTACGAACTGCTCGTGCGGTTTCAGCCGGCGTGGGAAGCCCTGGGTGATGACGAACCCCGTAAGGTCATCGCGCTGCTGCTGGAGAAAGCTGCGGCCACTAGCGGTGAGGGGGAGGTTATCATCTATCTCAAGGCCCACTTCCTGCCCGAGCACGAGGCCCGCATCCCCGCCCTCCACTGGTCGAAGCGACCGAAAACAGGCCCTCTCTCACTGACGCCCCGCCAGTGCCACGGCCTGACCCGGAACGAAACGCAACCCATTTGAAGTTAGTAGACGCTCGATGTGAAGCGAAGCCTCGGAAGCTCGTGGCGTCCGGCTGCCGCCCCCCGGTTGTATGATGCCCACACGCATTGGCCCATCAAATATCCAAGGCGTCCTGTGTGCGGGCAATCTATGTCCCCGACGCGGCTCTCTCCTGCTCGCCCCGGCGCGCTGATCCATGGCAAAGGGCGACTCAGAGCACATCAAGGTGTTAACCAGAAGGGCGGGGTTGGAGTCCGTCCTGACTCCCCGGGCCCCCCCCAGAATCCCGACTTTTGCCCCGTTAGTTAACGTAATACTGTACCTAAAGCCTGATTTTGCCAAGAACGGCCGTCCTGAGCGCCTTGGCTATCGGTATGCGCTGACTATTACATCTCTCCTCCCGGCCGACAGAGTTCGGAAAGAGACACCGCTGGAACGGGGTAGGCGATTCCAGGCCATGCTGGACTCTGGTCAAGTCAAGAACAGAGCGGACCTCGCCCGAATGCTCGGTTGCTCAAGGGCGTGGGTAACGAAGGTCCTTTCGCAGCAACGTGGCCTGCGACGAGGAGCCAATAACCCGTGGCGGAGTGATGCGAACAGCGAACCGATATACACGGGGAGACCATAGTCGATATCCTCACAGGTAGACCGCTAGATCGGCATGGTCTGGAGCGCCTGGCTTGCTTGCCAGATTAGCAGTTGCCCACAGCACTCCCTCGAGCTCCGTGGTGGGGTCGACCGGCCACGGCTGCACGGTGACCACTAGCGAAGTCGCGCATCCCTCTAGTACTGCTCCTGTATGCTTCTGCTCGGATGCCGGGCACAAACGCGCCCTGTGGGCCCGGTGATATCTCTCACTCTGCTCGCCGGTCTGCAAGAAGCTCCTGGGCGGCCTGACGAACACCATCATCGAAGGTCGGATCAGTCGCGATCGCCTCGATCTGCTTTCGGGCGAAGTTGAGTTTCGCAGGCACGCTCACGCGGTGGAGTTCCTCCAAGGCCCTGCACCTGGTCCATTCTTCCGGAGCCGTCAGCCACTGCAGGATGTACCCCTGAGCCACATCCTGCCCAACTGAAAGTAGACTGACAGCCGCCGCCATCTGCACGCGTATATCGGTGTCGGCCAGGAGCTGCCGCAGTATGGGAAGGTTCTCCTGCGTGTCTTCTGAGCTGCCCTCCACCAAACCCACCGCCGCTTCCCGGCGTGCTTCTGAATCCTTTTCGCCCGCTAGGGCGCGATAGAAGTCTTGAGACGCTGCGGGGCCGATCTTGCGGACTGCCTCCAGGATATCCCCGGGTTCCAAAAGCTCTTCGTGCTGACGAGGATCGATCGGCTGAGGACGGGCTGCGGCCTTCAGTTCATCCCACTCGTAGCCGATGGCGTCAAGATCTTGGATGCTCTCGTATTGCGACCCAATGGCCGCGCCGCTCTGCGCCGCCCGGAAGCCCGCCCCACGGCGGCGCTGCTCATCCTTGCGCGCATCCACGTACAGAGTAGCTAAGTATGGCAAAGCGTCCGTAGCGGCCAGTTCGCCCAGCGCCCACACGATGGATGCCCGCGAGAGACCACTTTCGAGATCAAGGGCCTCTATCAGATAGGGAACCGAGGACGGATCACCAATCGCTCCGCAGGCGCGGGCCGCATTGGAGCGGACAATGCGGTCATCACTGGTCAGCGCATGATGGAGTCGGGGCAGCAGCTCTGTCCCCGCATATTTGAATGTGTCCTGAGCGAGCTTCGCACGATCCCGCGACCCCGAATCGCTTTCGTACGCTGTGAGGAGAATACTGGCTGCCTCGGGATGCTTCCGCAGCGATTCCCCGAAGTCCTTGAGAATCTGCTGACGAGGCTCAGCATCATCGGCCCGAAATGGATACGCCATGAACAACTCGAAGACTTGGGGCGAGGCATGCCGAGCAATTGCCTTGTATAGGCGCATCTTGCACCACCCCTTCTCCAGTACTTCACGCAGGGAAGTCACATCTG
Organism: Candidatus Zipacnadia bacterium; assembly: GCA_029821455.1. Classification (GTDB taxonomy): domain Bacteria; phylum Armatimonadota; class Zipacnadia; order Zipacnadales; family Zipacnadaceae; genus JALGVG01. The sequence goes on from JALGTI010000068.1 coordinate 4,075, forward strand.
GAATGTCTCCGCGCTCACAGCGATAGACCGCAGTCACTCCCCGGGCTAGGGCCCGAATGTCCTCGTCGGGATCGTCAGTCCGCCGGCCCAGCAATCCTGCAATCTGTTCCACTCTGTCTGAACCGATCAGCAAGTGCAACGCTGTACTGCGCAGCCGAGGGTTCGGATTGTCCAACTCACTGACGATGAGAGGAATATACTCCTCTGCGTCGAGCTCTCTGCCTAGCAAAGAGGTAAGTGCGTTGACCTGGTAGTAGGGGTTTCCGTCCTGCAGGGCCTTCGCTAGCTCCTCCGGCGATTCAACGAAAACCCGACGCTTATTCGCATCTGCGATTAGCCTCAATCGGGGATCAAACCGAACTCGGGGAGTGAGTTCTTCAATTTGTAGCTTGGGCTCTGCTTCCGTACTCAAGATTACCAACCCACGAGTGCCACAGATGAAAGTCTTGCCATCAATGACCTGCTGCGAGATAACCAGGCCACCCAGGTATGGCACTGTCGCCGACTCGGGCTTGGGCCTGAGACTAGCGATTGCTTTCGAGCGCTCGCTGCTTGACATCAAACGCGGCTCAGGGACGGTGGTGAAGGTGCCCGTCGCGGGCCGGTAGTGGCTAGGTGGGTAGAGCCGGTAGCGCTGAGCATCAGACCGCGAACTGCGCATGTACTCAACGTCGTAAACCAGCTTCAACTCGCCGCCCTCCACGGAGACTGAGTCTAACTTGTCTGTGGCCAGACCATCAGCCACCGTAAACGAGCTGAAAAGACTGGTCGCAGGATCATAGACAGCCAGTCCGCCACCACTGTCGCCCCACCCAGTGGCGAAGCAGAGCCTACCGGCCAGCGCCGCGCCGGCGGTCACGCGATTGGCGCAGAGTCCGTCGCGACGTGTTATGTTTCGGAGCACCCGACCCTGACGGTCCAGCAGCAACAAACCATAGCGCGTACCTAGCCAGACCCCTCCATTGTCTGGTACGGTCGCGAAGACCTCGTCGCCCAGGATACAATCAGCTCGTGGCACCGCCGAGACGTGCCGAGAGTCCCCCTCCACCGAGATGAAATGCACCCCCCCCGACCCGTCCGGGGTCTCGTAGACATTATCGCCAAACGGCCACTCGGTATAGGCATTATCGTAATACGGAGACCGTGAGTGGGTTCCTCCCAGCACCCGGGTTCCGTCCGGAAGCCTAAGCATCGTCCACTGACGAGCGTGGAAGGGCTTACTCAGTACTTCGTGCCGATGGGTTATGTCATCGTAGCAGGTGATCGCGCCGTCGGGTTGCCACCACAATAAGCCGCTACGAAGACCGACAGGGATATCGCTTTGGATGGGATCGTCCGGTCGCTCCCACGGCCCGCCGATATGTCTGAGCTTGCGGATCTCGTCATCGTATATATAGGTGGGATGTTTCGCGCCGAAGACCAACTTGCCACGGTAAGTTCCGAAGTAACTGAACGGACCATTGATGCAGCGTTCGCTGTCGGACAGGTGGCCCTCTATCAGGACCGCGGTTACCTCCAAGGTCTCTCGATCGATGATACACGGGCGGTCCCGCAGTTCATCGTTCACCCAGGCGTGTCCCCGTAGGATTCCGTTGTAGGGCTATCTGGTTGACTCAAATAAACAACACGATACTGACTCTGAGAGCCCGCGGCACGGGCCGTTGGTTTGGGCACAGGCGGCAGCACAAGAGGCAGTTGCGCGGGTAGAGTGGTGGATGGAGGACTGGGGCGTGGAGCGACCGAGGCCGGACTTGAGGATTGTGGGAGATGAATGATGCCGGCGGACGTTGGGCTTGAGCTAGGCATTCACCTTGATAAGCAAGGGAAAGGCTTTCGTCCGTTTCGGATATTTCCTGCGTCCGGACTTGGTAGTAACCCAGGCCCGGAAGATAATCCGATACCCTGGTGGAATCGCTTTTCTCACGCGCGCCACCTCCTCTCATTGGCGTGGTCGAACCCGGTGTGTCGTCGGACCCGGCCCCGCCCGCAGGCCACAAAGGCCCACAGACGGGGCCGGCCGAGGACAGTGACTAGGCAGACCGGAGAGGGAAGTGGGCGCGGAGCACGGTTCCGCCATTCGCGCCCGCCGGCAAGGCATTATTCGACGTTCGAGGCCGTGAGACCTTCAAAGGAATGGGTGAGGAGTAAATGAGTCCTGCCCATAATCGTGTTACTTACTTGAGTCAAGCAGATAGCCCCATTCCGTTAATCAGGCCAATCAGGTGCACGGGGTGCTGCCCGTGTGGCTCCGTGGGTTTCTCCCACGTATCCGAGACTGAATCGTACCGACGGCACCCTCTGCCGTGCGTCTCCATAGTATCAACCCAGACATAGCGACCGTCGAGAAGAAGGCGGCACCAGAAGTTATCAGTAGGAACTCCCAGTTCCTCCTGCGAGAAGATTCGCAGTTCGCTGGACTTTGTGTCCAGTGCGCGGACGTCACGACGGGTGCTAATCCACAGGATGTCGCCTTGGGCCGCAAGTGCACCTACCCGCCTATCGGACCTGAATGCGTCGCTTCCCCTCAGTTTGGCTTCGAACTCCAGGTCCTGGTCGCAGGAAAGATGTGACACTGCAAAATCCTGACAATCAACGCGATACACCCCGTTCGGCGTACCCACCCAGAGTGTGTTGCCCAGCGTTGTCATGCTGGTGGCAGCTGCTCCCAGGCCCACGCGAGTTACTGGATTGCCGGCAAAATCGTAAACCGCCACTCCCCACGGGTGGCCCGCGTATACGTACTTATCGTCGCGGCAGAGACTGAGGACGTTCTCGTTTGCGGCGATCAGGGCCACCCCGTCAGGCACGTTGGCCCAACCGAAGGGTTCGAGGTCATCGGGTAGTTGCCACCCCCCGCCTCTACGGCGCTCGGCCTGCGTTCGTGCTCCTACCCACGGTGCATCCTGCAGTGCTTCGGCCAGCGCTTCCAGTTGCGCACCATCCGCATGCTTGATGGCCAGCGCGAGACATGCATTAGCATGCTCGGGTGGGTCGTTCTCGTGCCGGTACTCGTACTGTTCGAGCGCGTATCTGTCGAAGGGCTTGTCCTCACGGGCCACCCGCAGTCCCAATGAAACGAGTTTGTCGGTCTGCCCACTTTTCTCATAGAGCCGCATCAGGCGATAGGCGACATCAAAATAGTTCTTGATCCAGATCCGGCCGTATACGAACTGACGCTGTTGGAACGCCATACCCACGTTACTGTCGAGGAACACTTCGAGCGGCTCAATGGCGTCCTGGCTGTTGAAACGGTCCTCCAGGTGCAGCAGCTCCGGGCGCAAAGATACGTCGCCCGGATGGGCCGCCACCAAGGCCCTCAACAGAGCATGCAACTGTTGGTCTCCCAGTTCCCGGAAGCGTTGTTTCCACTCCCCGAGGGCATACGGCTGGAAGTCTTCTTCTCGCGGGATGCTAGCCAAAGCCGCGATTGCACCACTATGGTCTTCGAGTATCCAACAGAGATTTGCCCGCCCTTCTGGCGTGTCCGCCTCACCGACTCGCTGTCTGGCCCACGACGTGAAACGAGCTGTGGCATCGTTGGCCCGGAAGCGGCTAGCGGCGTGCTCGAGTTGCCCCAAATCCTTTAGAAGCGTTTCGTTCACGTCAAATTGCTGCAGCGTCAGCTCCAGCACTCTGTCGGTCTGTCCCAGCGCCGAATACAGCCGCTGCAGCCGCTCGATCACCTCTGACAGCAAGCGCGTCTGACCCCCGGGTGAGTCGTAACGGGGCGCAGGGATAAAGGCCGCGCTCATCAAGCGCGCCTGTGCCGCTTCTTCGTCCTCATCGGGCAAATTGGGCACGGCGTAGGGCAGGACGAGGACCTGCTCGTACTCCGCTGCCGCCTGGGCCACCATGTGTAGGCTCTCGTATAGCAGGCCACGCCGGTACGCGGAAGTCAGCGCATCGAAACCAGCAGCCTCTATGTAAGCCAGTTCGAGCCTGAGTGCAGTGTCCGTCTGGCCTTCGTGAAGACACATGCGCGCCAGCACGCGCCGCAGCCGCTTGTCACCTGCTTCAATGGCATTCATGAGCGTTGCGACGAGTTCGTTCTCCTTGCCTGCCTCCTTGAACTCGCCGTATGCGAGCCGAATGAATTCCTTACGTGAGATACCGCGAGAGCCAACCCAGCCCCACGACCGACGACCAGCCACCGGGCTGGTGCGCTCGGGATACGCAACGGGGCTATCTGAGGGAATCACTTCTCCTTTCTGGAATGCGTTCGGGTTCTTGTCCATATTGATAAGGAGTAGGGGTTCCGCAAGCACGGCCAAGGCTTTGTCCATCCTACCTTGACGCTTCAGGAAGTAAGCGTAGTCAATGGCAAACTCCAGCCCCCGGCCGGTGAACCCATGGGGCCGTACCAGTCGCTTCTCGTGACCAACCACTTGGCCTTCCTCGTAGAGGTTCACGGTGACGACGTAGGGCTGCGTGTCATGGCGATGGATTTCCCAAATGCGCTCGAATTCCCGGGCCGCATCCTGCCAAGCCTGCAGAGCGATGAACCGCCGAATGAGCCAATTATCACGGTGACTTCCCGGGCCAAGTGTGAAGGGTTGGGCCTCCCGCCGCCAGGCATCGGCGCCCGAATAATAGTCGCTGTCGGTACGCATCGGCGGCTCCACCGGGTAGTAATGCAATGGCATCAGGTCATCTTCCCAGCCCTGCGCTTTCGTCTTGGCTATCTTGGCCACAACCTCGCGGTAGCATGCGAGTGCCTCATCCTTTCGGTCTAGGGCAAGAAGCAGGTCGCCCTGCAGGAGCTGGGCTTGGGGCGAGGGCATACCCTCACGGTGCTGACGCAACACAGTTAGGAACTTCTCGGCTCGGGGGCGCGCTAGCGCAGCCGCTACATATTCGGCGCCGGGGATGCTCAGGTACTCAACGAAGGCGTTCTCATATTGCCCGTCGCGTTCGAGATTCTGTGCCTGCTCGAACGGTGAAACCGTAGATGCCTCCTGGCTCATTCCTAAGGATGGCCAAGTGAGCAGCAATGCGCTGAAGAGGAGTCCTCTCACCATTCTCACCTCCAGACTTGTGCAACTAGCCCTTAGATACCCCTGGGCCTCGGGGAATGAGGCGCAATCCGGTGCACAGGAGCGACTTGCCACTAGAAGCCATTTCAAAACCTATACTTGTGTAGGTTTTGGGTCTAGACTTTTACGTTTTTATGTGTAATAGTAATGGGCCAGAGGTGATGGCCGATGGCCCAGAACCGGAAGCGCCAACCGATGCTGACTGACGTACAATGGGCGAAGATTGAGCCATTGCTGCCGCCCAACGAACCAGGCCCCAAAGGCGGACGCCCGCGGTGTGATGATCGGCGGGTAGTGGAAGGGATTTTGTGGATCCTCAGGACCGGCGCGCGATGGCAAGATCTGCCCGATGAGTATCCCAGTCCCAGCACCTGCTGGCGACGGCTGTCCCAGTGGGAAGAAGAAGGCATCTGGCTGGATATCTGGCGGGTTTTCTTATCGCAACTGGACGAGCAAGGACATATAGACTGGAGCGAGAGTTTTGCCGACGGGAGCTTCGCTTCGGCGAAAAAAGGGGCGAAGCCGTGGGGCCTACAAGGCGGGGCAAAGGCACGAAGTGGATGGTGGTGGTCGACGGCCAAGGTGTTCCTGTGGGAAAGCAACTGGCTTCGGCCTCGCCCCACGAAAGCAAGCTCATCGAAGCCACGCTCGAGAAAAGCTTCGCGCCGGACAAACTACAGCGACTGATCTATGACAAGGCCGCCGACAGCACAGCGCTGCGGCAGCGGATGGCAGACCGGGGCATCGACCTGATTGCTCCCGACAACCGCTGTAGAACCAAACAGGTCCAGGACCAACGGAAGCTGCGACGATACCGCCGCCGCTGGAAGATGGAGCGCACCTTCGCGTGGCTGGGCAACTACCGACGACTGCTTGTCCGCTACGAAAACAAGCTCCACGTCTACAGCGCCTTCTTCCACTTGGCATGCATCATGATCGTGCTCAGAATCATGCTAACATGGTTTTGAAATGGCTTCTAGTCTTAGACGCTCCTGCATCCCCGTGTGTTTCGCTGGCTGTATGTCATCGCCGCTCCGGCCGCACTCACCCCAGGCATTTACGTCTTGCCGAACGCAGGTCCACGTTCACAATTGATTTCCCGCTTTGTCTGTATCCGCCCTTCCGCAAACACAAAAAGGCTTGCTGAGAAAAGGGCCGCCTGTCCGCACCATGGTCAGGGATTCACCCAAAGTGGCACAACACTGGCCCTCGTGCGGACAGTTCCGGCTGACCACGCCGTCAGTATACGCAGCACGTCCAAAACTCTTGTGAGCCTGGAGCCTATCGGGCGTACATCGTTGCCTATTGTCGCCGCCATTGCGCGTCGGTTTTCGAGATACAAGACCTCAATAAGACGTGAAGAAGCCACCCCCGCTATCGCGAAGGACGGCCTAGAATCCTCCAGGCTCCCTAAGGAGCAGGCGAGCGGCCCCCACCGATCATCATGAGCGTCTTATCTGCTAATAGCAAAAGCCCGCCTCATTGTTCGGGGATGGGCTTCAGGGGCAAGTAGTAATTCCGAACTCTCTCGAGGTCGGCGGCTTTCAGAATGCACAGCGATGGGTCCTCAGGAGATTTTCGGGGCCCAGATCAGAAGTTCGGATTTCTATAGGAACTGGCTCCCGGGACCCGCCAAAATCCGAACTTTTGCCGCGTTAGTTAACATAATATTGTACCCAAAGCCGGAATTTGCCCCAAATGGGCGCCCTGAACGTCTGGGCTACCGCTATGCTCTGACCATAGCAACACTCTCAGGACCGCCCGAAACGGCGAAAGTTTGGAAAGAGACGCCTCTGGAGCGGGCTGCTCGATTTCAGCAGATGCTTGATTCTGGTCAGGCCAGGAACAAGGCACAACTCGCCCGCCTGCTTGGCTGCTCGAGGGCTTGGGTGACGAAAGTGCTTCGCTGAGGCCAGCGCCGAATGTGAAACGTGCTAACCAGGTGATGCTGCAATAGTGCCCGCCTCTATGCTAAGCCCGCAACTTGCATGGGCACCCGAAGCGAGGTGAAACATCGGACGTACTGACTTCACAACAACAACATTTCTATCGTTGATTACAGAAGACTAAGCTTCATGCCTTGCTGCAATGGGCATTCTCCTGCCCACGCCGAAGGCCTTGCTAGTCACCTTCAGCCCCGGAGCAGCCTGTCGTCTTTTGTATTCGTTTCGATCAATCGCACTAATTACCCACCTTACTGTGTCGCTAGCCAGTCCCTTCGCTATGATCTCCTCTGCAGAGTATTCCTCTTCCACATAGTACCGTATGATCTGATCCAGGATAGCGTAAAGCGGTAGTGTGTCTTGATCCACCTGATCAGGTTTTAACTCTGCCGAAGGGGGCTTTGGGATAATCTCAGGGGGAATGACGGGTGAGCGGCGGTTAATGTAATCAGCTAATTCGTAAACCATGGTCTTGGGCACATCAGAAAGCACACTCAGCCCGCCGGACATATCTCCGTGCAGGGTACAATACCCCACGGCTAATTCGCTCTTATTGCCGGTGGAAAGTACCAGATGGCCACACCTGTTAGAAATTGCCATTAGGATATTGCCTCGGATCCTAGCCTGAATATTTTCTTCCGCGACTCCTGGCTGTAGGATGTCCAGGAACTCGTCCAAGGTCTCAAGGTAGGAAGAGAGTATTGGGGAAATGGGTATGACTTTGAACTCGATTCCGAGGTTCTCCGCCAGGCTCCTTGCCTCGTCTACACTAGCGGGGGAAGAGTTGGGGAACGGCATCGAGACAGCTAGCACGTTTTTTCAATGCCCCCCGAAAGGCCGACCACGACTCGGACAAAGCCACATTTTCTCGCGTAGTCACGCAGCCCTAGAACTAATGCTCCGTACACCGACTCTATCTGTTGGACGTTCTCAGCGGAAATGGGACAATAGGGATGTTGCAGTTTGGGTAGATGAGGCAGGAGTTTTCTGCTCCAGGAGAGGAAATACAGATCTGACAAAGGAGCAGGAAGATGAAAGAGCAGAGCGGGGCTATTGAACAAGCGGGTAGCGCAAGTGAAGCGAAGCAGGAGAAAGGCGAGAAACGCGGGGAGACGCCGCAGCAGCAGATACGCAAGGCCAAGAAGCTGACGCGGCGGCGCTTCAGCGCTGAGGACAAGATCGGCATCATTATGGAGGGGATGCACGGGGAAGAGCCGGTGTCGGTGTTGTGTCGGAGGCTGGGGTTGCAGACGACGGTGTATTATCGGTGGCTGAAAGACTTCCTGGAAGCGGGCAAGCAGCGGCTGCGAGGTGATACGCTGCGCGAAGCGGGGCACGATGAGGTGCGCGCACTGAAGGAGGAGAATGGGCGATTAAAGCAGTTGGTGGCTGACTACGCCCTGGAAGTAATGACCTTGAAAAAAAGCTTGCTGGGGGCGTGATGACGCCGCAGAGCCGGCGCGAGATTGTTGAGCTGGTGGCCAAGTCACCGCACACGGTGGGGGCCACAGTGAGAGAGATCGGAGTCAGCAAAAGCAGCTACTATCGCTGGCGGGCGCAACTGCAAGGGCAGCGTAGTAGCAAGGATACGCAGAGGGCTTGGAATCGGCTACGGCCCCAGGAGCGCGCGGCGATCGTAAAGCAGGCTCTGGCCCAGCCCCACTTGACCGCCCGGGAATTGGCTTATTGGCTATGTGATCATGCGGGTTTCAGCGTCTCGGAGTCCACTGTATATCGGGTCCTGAAGGCAGAGCAGCTATTGCCGGACCGGCCGGCTGAGCCCAGCCGGCGGCTAAAGAGTTGGGCCGCAAGACCCAACGGCCCAATGAACTGTGGCAAAGTGATGCCACCCGGTTTCTCGTTCCGGGCTGGGGCCACTACTGGCTGGTGAGCGTACTGGACGACTACTCGCGCAAGCTGTTGGCCTGGGAGCTAGTCAAGGATGTCCAGACTGCCAGCCTGGCAGAGGCTATCCAGCAGGCGGTAGAGGGCAGTGACTTGGAGCAGGCGCCGGACCTGGTCAAGCCGGCGATGCTGACGGACAATGGCGGTGGTTATATCTCCCGGGCGATGGCTGACTTCTTGCCCAGCCACGGCCTGCGCCACCTGCGCGCCCGTAGCCATCACCCGCAGACCATCGGTAAGATCGAGCGCTTGCACCGGACGCTCAAAGACGACGTTAGCCTGGTGGTGCCCACCAGTCCTGATCGCCTCCGGGCCGCGATCGCCCAGTTTGCCAACTACTACAACCGGCGCCGTTACCACGAAGCCCTGGACAACGTGACGCCCGACGATGTATATTATGGACGCAAGGAAGCCAGTCTGGCCCGGCGCAGACAGCTCCAAGTACGCACACTCCTGGCCCGGCGGGAGCACTATCGCAGGGGGATAGAGATGGATGCAAACCCTGGAGGCCGGATGCCTCAACTGTACCTTAATTCAACCCCCAATTTGTCCCACAACCGCTGACGATTTACACGAAGGCATTCCAACACGGTGAGGCCCCACGGTGCGCTCAACTATCGACCACCAGCCCCGGAGGCAGTCCAGCCATGGCCTGCAGCTTCGGCTCCGCCTCAGCTTCCGGCCATGGCTACAACGGCTCTGCGACTGACATAGCACGTGGTACCACTAATGGGGACCGGCCAACTGCGCAACGCGACCTGAGACCTCAGAACTTGTGGGAACGTGCACGGTCTTTTCCCCGCGTTTCCAGAGATCGCGGAGTTA
>JALGTI010000450.1 GCA_029821455.1 Candidatus Zipacnadia bacterium
TCGCGCCCCAGGAATGCCTCTTTCACTTCAGTGTCCACGAGCACTTCCCACAGTGGTACACAGTCCGGCTTGCCCTGCAGCATCAAGGCCTGTTCGACACGTGCCCAGTCATTTTGTCGGCTCATGATCTCCTCCCGCGTTTGTAGGACGATCTACCCCGACTATTCGACTTGACATAGGGAGACGCCTCCCCGCTCTGATACATGTTTATACCCTGGCGCGGATGGTCAGACCGACCAGCCCGTTGCATAATATGGTGGAGTGCAGTGCCGGCCGGAGGTCACAATGCCAGGGCTGGAAGTGATCTCTCAAACATTTGACGCGATGTTGTGTATACGTTACAATAAGGGGGTCAGGGAGGGAAGCTTCATTGCGTCTGGAAAACGCGCTCAGGCAGCATCGGAGGCAGGCCGGTCTGACTCAGCAGCAGTTGGCTGAGGCCTGTGGCGTTACCAGGCAGACGATTATTGCCGTGGAGAAGGGCCGGTTCAATCCCTCGGTGGCCCTGGCCCTGCGGATGTCCCGTCATCTGGGTACGCCAGTTCACGAGCTCTTCTGGCTGCCTGTCGAGGGGAGCGAGGCAGAATGACGCTGCGCTGGGTAGTCCTGTTGATGGTATTCGCCGTGCCTTTGTTGGCCCTGATTGCTCTCTGGGTTGGTTTACCGGCGGATTCGACGTTGAATGTAGTGGCCTGCGTGTTGGCCCTAGTTGCTTTCCTACTCTGGCTGCTTGGCGGGCGCAGTGCGACCACCTTGCCCGACGATGAGATGGCCCACGAGGTCAAGAATCGCACCGCTGCCACCCTCCTGGTCATCGAGAATGCCGCGTTTGTGGGTGTACTGCTGGTGGCTCTCTTGACAGACTTCGACAAGGAAGCAACGCTCAAACTGGTGTACGCACTGGTACTGCTGAGCATCTGGGTCTACGGTATTGCCGTGGCATGGACCTGGCGGTCTCTGGGAAAGTAACGCCGCCGCTTGTGGCCTAATAAGTAGCCCAGCTCTGGGCACTACCTGAGCCTGATACAAGTACCACCGGCCCTCCTCGTCCAGCTTCACCAGCAGTAACCCCGCTGAGAGCGTCTTGCGCCACAGGTCGGCAAACGTAAGCTCCCCTGTTGCCTTCTCTTCGCCATCGAGCAGTAGTAGAAAATCCCTTGCCTCCAGATGTGGCGGATCCTCAGGAGGCCGCTGGCCGGGAACGATCAACGTCTCGCGGAAATGCTCGTGTGCTGGCGGTCCGGCCTGTTGATTGAAGAGCACGATTGCGAAGCCGGGCCAGCCAGCCACAATCGTCCGGTGAGGCTGGAGCAGGCCCAGCGAGGATGCCAGCTTCCTTGCCATCCGGCGCTCCGGGCTAGAATTGTCGGCGAAGGCGACATAACCACGCAGCGCATCGTGGCCGCTGCTTGGCAGGCCCAACCCTTGCCGCTGGATGAATCCAAACAACACTAGACCCAGCACGGCCAATGCTAGTGTCCCGGCTGCAGATTGTGACCGCGGCGCTTTTTGATCCAACAGTTGGCCGGCGGCGATGGCGATCAGGGCGAAGCCGCATGCCAGGCCGGCTGCCATTGGCACGGTCAGTTGGGAAAAGAGGTCGCCGCTGAGGGCGCTGAACATTCGCGGGGCCAACACTGGCCCCAGAATAGCTCCTCCGAGCAAGGCGATAGCAGGCGCGCCTGGACGAGGAACACGAAGCGGTCGGCGCAACTGCTGAAATACGGCGGCGAAGGCGAGCGGGCAGCACAGCAATACAACTGTGATAACAAGTGACACAAGCGCGCCAACGTTTGTCGTGAGGACGCTGGGGTGGCTGAAGGTGTTGCGCCAGAAGTGCCACGCCTCGCCCTGGATTGCCCAGTTAGCTACCACCCAGCCGCCAAAGGTGTAAGCTATCGGGAGCAAGAAAGCCAGGAGGCTGCCCTCGGCGCGCTGCCAACTCCCGCCCCGGGCGAGGCGTGCATGCCAGACGACATACAGTGCCGCCGCGCCAACGATGAAGACCGCCTCATAGCGCACCAGCACTGCCGCCGACAGATACAGGCTGGCAGCCAGGAAATCGCGATAGCGGTCCTCAACGGCCCACCTGGCCAGCGCCCCTGCTGTGCCCATCAGCAGGGTGATCAGGATGATGGCGGGCGCGCCGATTGCCCCGTAGCTCAACA
>JALGTI010000451.1 GCA_029821455.1 Candidatus Zipacnadia bacterium
CCCCGGCTCGACTGCTTCGATTTCGGCTCCCCGCAAATAGAGCGGTAGCTCGCAAGCCTCGAGGACCAGGTCGCGGCCGCGTGGGAAAACATTGAGAGGTCGGTTCAACGCATCCAGGACTTCGACGGGTTCTTCACTTGCCAGTCGCGTCGTGACCTGTCGCCTGCCACGCAGGTTCCAAATTGCGTAAAGCGGTGTGCCGTCAGGCTGTCTGAATCGCAACGCATACACGCTAGTGGTTCCCGTGTCCAACTTGTCCTCATAGGTGGCACCGTCAAGCAGTTGCGTCAGCGTCGCGTACGCAACATAGCTGAGCTTGGGGCTGCATTCCGGGGCCTGATTACAGTAAGCCGACGCACCCCACAGGGAGTAGATATATCTGTTGCTCGAATCAACCATTGCTCCTGTGAAACCGAAGACGGAGTCGTACGGAAAGCCCAGGAGGTATGCACGGACGTAGTGGCCGGCCTGCGCCCTCTCGGCCATGCGTGAGAAGCCCGGGCCCGTAGAGGGGTAGATGGCTTCTGAGTGGAAGATCGGGACATTCTCGAATCCAAAGTGCTGGCAGACCGCCTTGACCCACCAATTCACATTCCCGATGGCGTCGGCTGGGCGCTCGGGGCTTGCATCGAATAGCCCCTCTTCCGTACCAAAGTAGTCAAACTCTACACCCGGCCTGAAGCCCCGCTGCAGCAGCGGCACGGAGAAGTTCACAGCGCTGTTGCCAAGTGAAATCTTCAGATCAGGGCGCTGCTTGCGAACTGCTGCTGACAGCCGCCGCCATTCGACAGCAAGCTCGTCAATCCGGGCGTTAACATCGTCGGACAGCTCCTCGGGCTTACCCTCTGAGATGACCCTCGGAAAGGCGAACGTCTGCTTCATGGTCCACGTATGCTCCCAGCCAAGCATGAATATGCGCACATCGGGGCCGACCTTCCTGACGATTTCCTCAGCCGTCTTGTCGCCCGGTACGGGGGTGCTCATTCGGTGGTCGTAGTGATGCTTGCCCATCAGGAACCCGACTCCGGCCTTCTCCTTGAGATAAGCACGTTGCTGTACCGTCGCCCCCTCCCGCCAAAGTACTGACCAGCAGCCGAACGGCGAGTTGATCTTTTTGCGGGTGTCCGGGGCAAGCAGCGCCACGTTGGTGCGGTAGTCAATGCGTCCGGCCCGGCCGGCGTCACAGATTATGCGCACTTTGAAGTGCCCGCGCTCCGCTATCGGAGTTGCCAAGGCGTCAAATGACTGAGCCTCGCCTGGTCCGAGTTCAATGGCTGTATGCCGGACGGTTGATGGCCGTTCGAAGGGGAAGAGTTCTTTGGTGACATGCACAGTGAGCGGAGTTTCTGTCAGATTGCGCATGGTGGCCGACAGGTACGGTTCATCCGGCTCGTTGTAGACATTGCCCAGTCCATTGCCCATCACAGAGAGGTCAATCCCCGCCTCCTGGAAAGTGATGGCAGCCACTTGCAGGGAAGAGCGCTTCCCGTGGGGACGCGGAATGCCGCCACCGGTTGTCCAGGGCCGTGCTAGATAGGCCAGCAATCTGGGGGTTGAAGCGCCCGGGTACGGAGGCCTGCCTTCCAGCGATACATCGGCTGATGGCAACAGGTTCCCCTCAGGGTCGTGCGTGTACCACTGCAGCGCGGCGGGATTAAGCCGCACCTGTGCCAGATACCATCCACGCCCCAGTTCGGGCACGGGTCGCACGCTGACTGCTTCATCGCTTGAGCGAACGGGGACATCACCGACACAGATATTCTTGAGATCTCCGGCCGACTCTTCCCACACACGCAATCCAAACCCCAGCGCGGGGACCCGGTGGCGTCTGAGGCCCGTGTCGTGAATCAGCAGATAAGCAGCGGAGTAGAGCCTAGGAGGCACCAGCGCCGTCAACATACCTGTGCCCTCTGACCACGTCCCGCTTTTCCAGCTCTCGGCGCTGACGTTCAGGGCTGCCAATTTGTCTTCGCTGGCTGCTTGAACAATGAGCGGCACTCCAGCGACATTCAGCAATGTTGTGGCCATGGGGCCGGCCGCGATGCCAATGGCTCCAGCTGTACTTAGGCTATCATTTAGCATTGCCGTTCCTGCACCGCTGAGGCAGACGAACTTGCTGGGTATACCCGGCAGCACTCGCACAGCCCGCAGTGTGATGCCCTTGGCCGCTGAGTCGGTGGTAGCACCGGCGCATCTGCTGCAAAGCTGCCGTTGACAAACAGGCGGCAGCTGTGTGGGCTGACGGCGAGTCCCAGCGATACTGTTTTGCCCGCCCAACCGCACAAGCTTGAGATTCCGATCAACCTGGAAATTCCGATTTTGCCACTGACCGTCGCGCTGGCTGGCTCACCATCTGGCCCCAGGCCTAAGAGAGTTGCCTTGTAGTCGCCCTTTCCGTACTCAGCCGATGCAACTATCTGTGCTTCTGAGTCACCCTCTGAACCAATGGCGAGCTGAACCAATGGCGAGCGAGGCTGTAACCCTTTCCGCCAGCCGGTCAGTATCTGGAAGGTCGAATACGATCTCGATTAGACAGTTTGCCGGCAGCTCCTGATTCCACTTCGCCCAACAGTCCCGCGAAGCAGTCGCACCGGTTTCAGCGAAGACCCACCCATCTCCCACTTGCCATTCCGCCGGAGCCTGGCCTTCAAACAGACACTCGGTAATCGCGCTGTATGAAACATAGCCTGCAGCCTGACTGGGTACGCACGTAAGGGTTGTGGTAATAGCCAGCCACGGTACGAGTCTGAGCGTGGTCTTCACCACTATCGCCTCCATTATAGACCGTTGCTTCATCGCAGGTCCGGCACTAAGCAACAAGCCAAGAGTGGTGCTATCAAAGCTTAGGTCCACAAAGTAATTCCACGAAGGTTGCCGGCCTCCTGCAAAATGCTGGACTTGCTGCCCGCGCTGCCTTCTCGCTGACGTTGACCGCCCGTTCGCTGCCTGATAGACTGGGAGCCGATGAGAACCGGACGCATTGCTCTGATTGCTTTCCTGACCGGATTTTCGGGCGCGGTGATGCCGGGGCCGATGCTGGCGCTGGTAGTCGGCGCGGTCGGCGCTCAGGGCTTCTGGGCTGCGCCCATAATCGTCGGCGGACACGCGCTGCTGGAGGTGATCACAGTCCTGCTGCTCATCGCCGGGCTGTCGGCGACTCTGCGGCGGCCTTCTGTACGGGCAGGAATGGGTCTGGTCGGTGGCCTGGCGCTGGTGTGGATGGGAGTGGATATGCTCCACAGCGCCGGCAGCGTGGCCCTG
>JALGTI010000452.1 GCA_029821455.1 Candidatus Zipacnadia bacterium
GCCCTATGTGCTGGAGGCCGCCAGCGGCGGGGAGGAGGCCCAGAAGAAGGCACAGAGCAGGCCGGCGGATTTGATCTTCCTGAACCTGAAGATGCCGGGGATGGACGGCGTGGAGGTATTGCATCACATCCGGGAGCTGGACAAGGTGGTGCCAATCTACATTGTCACCGCCTTCCACGCTGAGTTCCTGGATCGCCTCCAGGCTGCCGAGGAGGAGGGGCTGGCCTTCCAGTTGCTGCACAAGCCCATTGGCCAGGAGGCAATTAGGAAAGTGGCGGCGGCTGTTCTACAGGCCGCATAAGACGCTGCGGGGCGCAACAAGCGATGAACGGCGAGACACAGCCTTAACAGGCCAGGGATGTAGCCGAACTGCTGCAAGCAGTTCCTGAGGAATTGATCTCCACGGGCAGCGTCGGCCTGGACGAGATGCTGGGTGGAGGTATTACGCGGGGATCCACCGTGTACGTTTGCGGGGTACCTGGTTCAGGCAAGACGATTCTGGCTGAGCAGATGGCCTATGCCAGTGCTGCTACTGGTATTAATGTCCTGTATATGTACCTGGCTGGCTTCAGTGAATCCATCGTCAATCGGGTGCGCAGCCTGCAGAACTTTGAGTTCTTTGATGTGAGTGCGTTCAACGTCAGTGTTGCCTACCATGACATATTCCCTGTGATCCGGGCCGCCCAGTCTACAGACCTGCTATACTCGATCACCTCGGTAATACAGCAGCAACGGGCTGGTTTGTTGGTTATTGATAGCATCCGAACTGTGCTTGAAAGACTGGACGAGTTTGAGAAGGGCCAGAAGAGCTTGCGCCAGTTGACTGAGTTCGTCTCAGAGCAGAGCCTGGCTGCTGTGTTAGTAGGCGAATATCAGCAAGATGATATTGTCAAACAACCGCAGTTTGCCTTTGCCGACGGCGTTATTCTGCTTACCGCCCCTTACGAGGCGCCTGACGGGAAGCGGCATGTCCGCGTTCTGAAGATGAGGGGGGTCGATCACAGTTATGAGGGGCAACAGGTCTGTATCACCTCCTCAGGTTTGCAGCTGCACTCCGAGACCTCCCAGCAAGCAGACGTCCAAATGAGAATAGGCTGAGCGACGCGCCTCGCTGGGGCCGATACAATCGTTGGTGGCTTCTGCCGTAGTGCTCAGCCCAGCGGCATCCTCGCGGAAATCTAGAAAAAACGGCGGGCCAGCCGCTGACTCACTGGTCTTCGCCCGAGGAGCCCTGTTGGGCGGACGTATCGTAGTCAGACCTGTGGCTGGGCGCCAGCACAGTCAACTCCCCGGTTTCCATGTAGTCCACCCGCTCGGCGACGTTGACCACATGGTCGGCGATACGCTCCAGATAGCGAGCCACCAGCAGCAGCGAAGCTGCCTGCGGGACCACCTCGGGGTGCTCCTGCATTATCTGCTCTAACTCCTCCAGCAGGCGAGACCACATTTCGTCTACTTGCTCGTCTTCTTCGATGACCTGATGGACTAGCTGTAGATCGTGGCGGACGAGCGCCTCCAGGGCCTCGCGCAGCATACTGCGGACAAGCTCAGCCATTTTGGGGATGTCCACCAGAGGCTTGAAATATGCTGTGTCTGCCAGCTTAATTGCAGTGCGGGCGATATCCACTGAGTAGTCTCCGATGCGTTCGACGTCGGCGATGACCTTCATAACCGTACCGATGATGCGCAGATCCCTTGACATCGGCTGCTGCAGAGCCAGCAGGCGCATGCAGTGCTGCTCAATCTCCATGTCCATATCGTCGGCAGTGTCGTCTGCACGGATAACTTCCCGGGCCAGCTCGACATCGTGTTCGGTCAGGGCGCGCACCGCCTTCTCCAGCATATCCTCCACGAAGGCACCCATCTCCAACAGCCGCTGTTCCAGTTTTTCCATCTGTTCTTCAAAAGACTGACGAATCCGGCGCATAGCGTCTCACTCCTAACCGAAGCGGCCTCGTACATAGTCGTCGGTCCGTTTGTCGGCAGGATTTTCAAATATGTGCTCGGTACGATCGTACTCAATCATCTCACCCAGCAAAAAGAAACCAGTATACTGTGAGACCCGCGAGGCCTGGTACATGTTGTGGGTTACGATGACGATGGTGTAATCTTCCATCAGTTCGGTCATTAGCTCTTCGATGCGAAATGTGGCAGTGGGGTC
>JALGTI010000069.1 GCA_029821455.1 Candidatus Zipacnadia bacterium
GCGGGCGTGCGTGGAAGCAGGGGCGGATATGCTGGGGGTCAGCCACCTGGATGAAGGCCTCCGCCTTCGCGAGGCGGGGTTGACGGCGCCGGTGCTGGTTTTCCTGCCGCTGCTGGAGGATGAGTGCCCGCAAGCCGTCGCCCAACAACTGACGGTCACGGTGACCAGTGAAGCGCAATTGTTGGCCCTCCGGGCTGCTGCTGAGCGAGGCGCGCGGACAGCCAGCTTCCATATCTACATTGACAGCGGCCTGGGTAGACCCTCAGCCGGCGAGCAGATACCGCATCTCATCAAGCTCTCTGCGCCCTGGCCGGAACTGAGTCTAGAGGGTGTCTACACCCATTTTGACCCCACGCGCCCTGTCAGATCCCGGTTGACATTGCTGGATGTGCTCAAGCCTGGCGCGGAACTGCAGATGCTCTGCTCAATGGTCAAGGCGCTAGCGCGAGAGGAACTGCGCCGGGATATTATGGTCCACGCCGCTGCCAGCACCACGTTCCTGGACGAACCCAGTAGCCACCTCGATATGGTGCGCATCGGCACTTTGCTGTACGGACAGTGGCCTGCTTATGCCCGCAACAGAGACCTGGAGCTGCGTGATACCTTCGAACTGCGCACTCACATCATCGCCATCGAGGAGCTACCACCGCGTGCGCGGGTCGGCTATGGGGGTGAGTTCGTCTGCCGCCGGCACACCCGAGTTGGCACCCTTCCGCTTGGCTACGCCGACGGGCTGGGGGTTGCGCCAGCCTCGCTGACAGCGACGTTCCGCAAGTGGCTCAATAGCTATGTGAAGGGGCCACAGCACGTGCTCGTGACCGGCAAGCAAGCGCCGATTATTGGCCGAGTGGCGATGGATCAGTGCGCCATTGATGTAACCGATATTGAGGAAGCGCAGGTCGGCAGCGAGGTTGTGGTCCCGGTTCGTAGGCTATCCGTCAGCCCTCAGATACCGCGCGTTCCCACCAGTCTGGCTGAGTAGCCAGACAGTCTCTGGACACAATCAAATGGGGCGCAGCCGCTGACTGCGCCCCGCTTTCATTAGGTTTTATAACCTGGGCTACTGGAGGCTGATAGTGATTGGGTCTGAGTAGATGACCCTGGTCGCGGTAGTAAGCGCGGCGCGAACTCTAATGCTCACGCCCGGGTGTAGGTTTGCGGTAGGGACAGTCACCGAATAGAGCCCGGGGCCGGTTACCTGCATCTTCGGCCCCTCGCGCCACTTCAGCTCACCAGCCAGAGCGAACTGCACCTGCAAGATACCCTTGTCTGCAGCGACCTGCATTATCACGGGCGCATTGGCTCCGGCTGGAGCGAACTCGGGGGCGTCCACGGTCACCGCCGCTTGGTCTTGTGTGCTGACACTGCCAGGGGTAGACACTGAAGCCGGCGCGCCCAGGTTGTCAATTGGCGTTGCGCTCGCCTCGGCAGTGAACTCAGAGATGCGGTTGCCACGGCGGTAGCGGACCTTGTAGGTGTACGTGACCCCGTCGGTCAGGCCTGAGTCAATGTATGCCATCGGGTCTGCTATCCCGTCGGCTGAAACCGAGAAGCTAGGAGTATCCGGGTAACCACCGCTGCCCGCCTTGCGATAGAATTCGTATTCGCCGCCGTAGTCAGCGGCCGGCGCGGAGAACGGCGGTGGCGGCGGGGGGCCAGGGCTCCCCTCGCTGGGTGACCGGTACCACTGCAGGCGAATCTGGCCGCCGTAGTCGCTGGCTTGGTCGGCGGCAGTGAGACCTGTGGGCGGATCCCATGTCAGCACATTGTTGTTCTCGGCCACGGCTCGCACAGGGCCAGCCGGCTCTGAAAGCGCCCCAGACACTGATTCTGCATCCACCGTGTACTCATACAGTACCAGGCCTGTCAGGCCGGTGTCTTCGTAGCTATAGGAAGCAGCGCCGGTGGCGTTAACCGTTGCTATCGGCGACGGGTCCTCGGCCAGGGCAGCCTGCTTGCGATATATGTTGTAGTGATCCACATGATCCCAACCTGTGCCATCGTCCAGCGAGCGGTCGAATTCAACCACGATAACACCGCCTTCGTCAGCGGGCCGATCATAGGCATTGGGGTTGCGCGGCGGCGCTACGGGCCTGTTGTCAATGGGCTGAGCAACAACAGTCCTTATCGCCGACCAGTTGACCCCATCCTTGGCCCGCAGCTTGTAGCGGTAGGTGGCGCCTCTCTGACAGGTGCTATCGGTGTACTCGTAGTTGTCTGCTCCAGTGGCTGGAATATCAAGGAGCTTGACATATGTCTCACCTGGGACCCCCAGAAGCCTTCGCCACAGCCGGTAGAATACCACATCGTTAGCCCTGGCCCCGTCATCCAGTGAGCGGACAAAAGTCAGTTTCACTGCCGTGCCGTCGTCATCTGGTATATCTTCCGCGCTAAGGTCGCGGGGTGGCGCGGGACGGCGCTCATCGTGAGGGGTTGCGTCAGCGAACACCGGTGTCGAGAAGTTCCGGCTGTCCCGGGCCACCAGCCGAAAGAAATACCTCACACCGGGCTCCAGACCGCGGACAGTCCAGGAATAGGAAGCCTGCCCCGTGACCTTCACAACAGCGCCCAGGGAGGTCCAGCTTGTCCCCGGCCACCGCTTGGAAAGGTAGTACTTGACGACGTCATCTGCGCCCTCACCATCGTCGGGCGAGTTGTCCCAACTGCAGATCAGCTTGTTACCCTGGTCATCGGGATACTCCGCCACCGTGAAGTTCTCCGGTGGGGCCGGGGGGATATTGTCCCGCGTCCTAGCCCCCGCAGACGAACCGCTCGATACCCCTGAAGGCTCAATCGCCCTGATCAGATACCGGTAGTATTGCCCGGGGTTGAGGCCCGTATCCGTATAGCTGTAAGTGGCCGCGCCTGTGGCAGGGATGTTCAACAGCATTGCAAAGGGCGTGCCCGGCAGCTTGCGGAACAACCGATACTTGGTCACCGTGCCGCCAGGATAATCATCCGCCGACGCGATCCACTCAATCTGCAGCGCCGTGCCCTGGTCATCGGGCACGTCAGTTACCGTCACCGGCCCCGGCGGGGCCGGTGCGGCTATCGCCGCGCCGCTGCAAAGCCCTAATACGAGCGTGATGAATGCAAACATACAAACACACTTATGCCTGGACATCTTGGCACCTCACCTGTCCTGAGCTAGATTACGCAATGTAGATTTGCTCTCAAGTTACGTAAGACTGCCGGGCCAGCGGAAAAGTTCCCCCAGCCTCGCCGGCCGGTCTGGCAGAGCTTGCCTCCTACCACGGCACACCAATGCAACGGCCAGCCGCATCCGGCGGCTGGCCGCAGTTGGTCTCCAAGCCGTACTCTACCAGAAAATCGCGTCGTACTCCAAGCGTCCTTCCAGCGAGTTATCGGTGTCGGGTTGATTCAGCGGCGGCGTAGAGCGACGCAGCCCCAGGGTCAACCGTGCGCTGTCTTTCCACCGCTTGGTGTACGACAGGTCAAAGATGGAGGTGGCGGGCGGCTTCTTGGGATCGGGTTGGGGCACGAAGTCACCCGACATATAGGCCAGGGCGATCTGGCCGCCTCGCTGTGCCTTGCCGCCGGCCAGCTCCAGCTTGACATATTGAGCCACGTCCTCAGGCGCCGTCGGCTGTAGGTAGTCGCAGTAACGATAGGTCATCTTCATGTCCACATCGCCAAAGACGGACCGGGTGATCCCTGCATCATAAAGCCGGGCCGGGCGGATTGTCTTGCCGTCGGTTTGGAACGGGTTCTCGCTGAAGCCTAATGTAAAGTCGCTACCCAGCACCGGCAGCGCGAGCTCCACGCCTCGGCGCTGGGCCGTCCGACTCTGATTATCCTCATACGCGAACTTCAGGTAGAGGCTGGACGGTTCGCCATGCAGCAGCGCCAGCTTAACCGTCGGCTCGCCCAAGGGCACCCACTTGGCAGTGTCATACTCCGCATATTGGGCATTAATCCCCAGCACCTTGGGGTTACCCCATTGCACCTGCAAGATGCCAGCCGGGCCTTGGTCGCCGCCCGGCTGGTGCCAGCTTGTCAGTCCGGCCTTCAGGTCGAGGCCGCTGCTCCCAGCCCTGCTGCGTGTTATATACACATGCCTGCGAATTGTCGAGAGCGCATTGTAAGGGTCCGTCGCTTCCATGTGGGCGGCAAACTGTAGCGATTTGGAAATAGAGTACTCGCTGTACAGCTTGGTCACCTCGGTGCGATTGCCGCTGGCATCTATCAGTTTGTAGTTGGCGCTGAGTGTCAGCGGGTCCCACAGGTGCGCCATCAACGCCAGGTTGGTAGTCTTGTTGAGGCTGCCGGAGACCCATTCGTGGCGCAGATGATCGGCCGAAATGGTAGCCTTCGGGGTGAACAACTGCCACTGCGGACTCTTGATAAACGTGATCTTCTGCCGCTGCCACCCCTCGCCGCCGAAGGTATCAATGTACTTCTGCTCCAGGCTGATGGTCTCGCCACTTAGCGCCGCCGACAGGTTCAGGATATCCTCACTTTGATACGTGCTCCCATGTCGGGTGCTGACCATCCTGTACTGGCTGTGGCCGGGGCTGCCGAAGAACTTCAGCGGCATCGCGAAGGTCGTGGTGCGCGCCTCCTTGGCGTCGGAGCCGTGCTGGAATGTGTAGATAACGTACTCAAGCCTCGCGCCGCTGCGCAGATCGTCTAGAGGTGAGAAGAACTTGCTGGTCCGCTCGCGCACAACGTCGGCGTTCTTACGCTTGCCCACATCCACAATCTCGAACGTGGCGCCCTTGCGCAACTCCTCCAGCGGCAGATAGAAGCGGGTTGTGCGGTTCTCAATGTTGTCCTTGCCGGGCTTCATCGTGCGGGTGTTGAGGTAATCCAACGTCGCGCCCTTTTGGAGAAGGCCCAACGGCAAGGCGATCTGAGTGGTCCGCGCCAGATCCCAGGCTCCATCCTTGCCGCCGAAGTGCGAGTGACGCTCGAAGAGCGCCTCCTCGCTAAACAGCGGCACAGGCATAACGATGTCCACGCCTGCCTGGCGAGTCAGGTGGCTGCTCTGAGTCTGGAGCAACTTGCTATAGTCGAACAACCACTGTTTTCCGAATGCTGGCGTGGTGAATTTGCCTGCCACCTGCCGGCCCCGCAGGCCGCTGGATTGATTATGGTGCCAGGTGGTCAACTCTCCGGAGAAGGCTGCGTCGTGATAGGGCAGCGGAGTGCTGAACTTGGTGGCCTTGACCTTGGCGCGGGCCGCGTCCTTGATATTGGAGCTGATGTGATGCTCAAAGGCCGCAGAGCCGCCGAACAGCCGCATGGGAGTGACCAGGTCGGTCTGCGTCGTCTCCTGGCGGGAGATCCCCTGGGTTTGCGTGGTTTTGGCGAAGGCCATCGTCGCGCTGCTGCCAGCCAGCGGCATCCCCAGGCTCCCGCTCATCTCGGTGCGGTGTAGGCCATAGGGGTCATCTGAGCGCTTCTCCCTAAATGCAGTGGCCAGGCTGAAGCCACTTCCCAACCCGGTTTCCAGCCCCAGAGCGTGGCTGGTCATCCTTTCATACCGGCCCCGAGCCGCCCTGGTGAAGACCTCTTCGCGCTGCAAATTCAGCTTGCCGGCTGTCTCCCCGCCGCCAAAACCGTGCAGCAGTGATAGAGCGCGGCTCTCGCTGCCCGCATGGATCGCATACATCGCGTCCCGTGTCTGGTGTTGCGTTCGGGAAAACTGCATCGAGGTGCGCGATCCTACCGCCATAGACAGTTCATCACTTAAAGTGGTCGAGATACCAATTCCCAGCGGCGCGCCCTTCAGGTTTACCGTCCCCTCCGCGAACCCGCGCTTGACGGTTACGCCCGGCATCGCAGCGAATTCTATCTCGTAGTTGTCTGGATTCGTTACGAGCTGGCCTTCCACCCAGGCAGCGCCATCCGAGGCAATAAGCTCCAGCGCCGACCTGGTCGGCACCAGACTCTCCAGGCGCGGTCCAGCCTGGTCCTGAGCCAGCGCCACAGTCTCACTGAATACAATGATTAGTGTGAGCACCAAAACAGCTGGCAGCATTATTCTTGCCACCATCATCAGCCTTCCCCTGTTGTATCCTACAATCCATCCGCCGTCCCGGCGGCGTCTACACAGTAATAGACGTTTGACAAGCCGATAAGTTTCACGGATTTTGCAATGGCGAGCATTTTGCGACCGTGTTCTGACCTATTCTAGTTATACCCCTTTGCAGCCCTACCGAACCTAGTAGGTCAGGTTGGTCGTTCACACGCCAATAACCATATTCTCCGAGCGGCCCGACACCGCTGCCTCTCGCTGCTGCTCGGCCAACATCGTAATTTGCGGATCGCCCTGTTCCGGGTCAAAATCCGCTGCCTTCTTCAGCATCGCCTCGGCTAGCTCATAACGCCCCACACGACGGTACAGTTCGCCCAGCAGGTACAGAATGGTCTGTTCCTGCTCGAGCGGAACCTCTCCCGCGGCCAGTGCCGCTTCAAAGCGGAGAATGGCCGCCATCTGGCTTTCCTGTTCCCGTTCGC
Source organism: Candidatus Zipacnadia bacterium (assembly GCA_029821455.1). Taxonomy (GTDB): domain Bacteria; phylum Armatimonadota; class Zipacnadia; order Zipacnadales; family Zipacnadaceae; genus JALGVG01. The sequence continues at coordinate 6,484 of JALGTI010000069.1, forward strand.
GCCGGCCCTCTAGCCGCGCGCACCAAGAGGCACGCAAGTACAGGTCAGCCATGCGCATCAGCGTGGCGCGACTGTCGTGCTCATAGCATAGCGCAGCCAACAGATACTTCGTGGATCCGGCCAACGCGCCAGGGGGCTGGTCGTCCCCTTCCACTTCATCAACACCGCCACTCAGCACGAACTCCCGCACCGCAGGCTCCACCTCATCAAAGTCGCCCTCAAAGGCCGCGAAACGGCATTGGGGGCAAGCATGTACATAGTGGGGCAGGGGGTCATCGCCAGCCACGCGAGGCCGGAAGTCCGTGTCCTGGCCTACCCGCGTTACAGAACGGACGGCCCGGCTGCCAAACCGCACCCCGCAGACAGGACAGTCCAGTTGGATGTTGAGCAGTGTGGTCATCCCAACCGACCCCATGACCGCCTACCAGGGCCATTCTATTTTCCCGCTGCGCCCATGTCAACTATGTTGCCGGCCGCTGCATCACCCAGAGCAACAGAGACCGAGGTCACTCCTATCAGATCGCCCCGGTTCCCTCCCTATCTCGGCGCGCACTGTAACAGACTTGACCCCACCGGGCTGCTTGCTAACCCTCTTCCTTTACCAACACCGCCTCAAAGCCCTCGGGCATCTTAGTCTTGTCCACAAAGTTGAGGAAGTCGTTCTTTTCGTTAGATCGGTTGTATCCCTCTTCGAAGCTTATCTTCTCTTCGTTTACCAGCCTCGCCAGGTGTGACTCCAGCAGCTGCATACCGAGGATCGCGCTACTTTGTATCGTCGTCCTCATCTGGGAAGTCTTGCGCTCCCGAATGAGGTTGCCAATCGCCGCTGAGCCACCCGCCTCGCCTATCATTATCTCATAGGCGGCAATCCGGCCGTCCTTGTCTATCCTGGGTATCAACTCCTGGGAGAACACACCTGCCAGCGAGGTGGAGGTCATGGCCCGGATCTCTTCCTGCTCAATCGCAGGAAAGGCCGTGACCAGGCGGTCAATAGTCTTGGGTGCGCTGACTGTGTGCAGGGTCGAGAAGACGAGGTGGCCAGTCTCGGCCGCCTGCAGGCAGGCCCGCATCGTTTCCAGGTCACGCATCTCACCGACGAGTATAACATCAGGGTCTGATCGCATATTTCGGACGACACCTTCAGCGAAATTGGCCACATCTACAGGCACCTCGCGCTGATTTACCAGGGAGCGTTTGCTCTGGTGGTAGTACTCGATGGGTTCCTCAATTGTGATGATATGGCAGCCACGATTCTCGTTGATGTAGTTGACCATCGAGGCGAGGGTAGTACTCTTACCGGAGCCGGTCGGCCCTGTCATGAGGATAAGGCCGCGAGGTTTGTGGAGAATCTCTCTGACCTCTGCCTCAGGCAGTCCTAACTCCTCAAAGGTCAGCATCTTGTTGGGTATCAGGCGCAGCGATACCACCAGGTGCTCCCTCTGCTGGAACACACTGACCCTGAACCGGTTGCCGTCTGGCATTGCGTATGCGGAGTCACAGCCGCCCATCTCGTGGATCCTCCGCCACTTCAGGTCATCATCACTCTCTGGGCCGAGGAAGAACGTTACGGCTTCAATCATGTCCTCGTGAGTTAATAACCTGTAACCGTCCACTTCACACATTACACCGTAGCGGCGGTACACGGCTGGCTGCCCAACCGTCAGGTGCAAGTCCGACGCATCTAGCTTGATACAGCCGTCCAGCAGTGCCTCGATCACCTCCCCGTCAATTCTCTGCCCGGTCTTATTGCTCACACTCTCAGGTGCCTTGACTTTCGGTCTGCCCCAATCCTCTGACATTGCATTCACTCCCATCACTGAATTGTGTACTGCTTATCTGATTGGTCCATACGTCATCCATTCTCAGTATCGCTCGGTGGTGGTGGCTGTTGTTGTGCCGGCTGGTTTGGCTGCTTCATCCGCTGCCGCGCCGCGGTGGCCTTGCGGGTCTTGGCAGCCTCTGCCTCCGCCTGCTTCTGCGCATCTGCCTGTTCTGCATCATAGCGCCGCAACATCTGGCGCATCTCGGTGTAGTTGCCCGCATAGAACATCGCACTCTCGGAACTGATGACGCCGGCGGCATACAGCTTCATCAACGCCTGATTCTTGGTCTGCATCCCCCAATGTTCGCCCTCCTCGATGGCATCATACGTTTCGGAGGGTTGGCCATCTTCGATAAATTTCTGAATGGTCGGGGTGACAATCATGATCTCCATCGCTGCCACTCGCCCTGGCGTGTCCTTGCGGGGTACCAGCGACTGGGACAGCACTGCCGCCAGCGACCGCGAAAGGCGCATACAGACCTGCTCGCGCTCGTGCGGTGGATACATATTGAGAATCCGCTCCATCGTTTCGGCGGCGCTGGTGGTATGCACCGTCGAGAAGACCAGGTGACCGGTCTCGGCCGCCTGCATACACGTATTGAAGGTGGCCTGGTCGCGCATCTCCCCGACGAGAATGACATCGGGGCTTTCCCGCATCCCGTACTTCAGGGCATCCTGGAACTCCATCGTGTCAATCCCGACTTCTCGCTGGCTGACGATGCAGTTCTTATCGCGATGCACGTACTCGATGGGGTCTTCGATGGTCAGGATATGGGCCCGGCGGTTATTGTTGATGTGGTCAAGCATTGCCGCCAACGTTGTTGACTTTCCGCAGCCAGTGGGGCCCGTGACCAGGATCAACCCCTGGGGCCGCATTGCTATATCCTTGAGTGACTCCGGCAGGTCAAGCTCATCTACGGTCGGGACCTCCAGCGGAATTATGCGCATAACGACGGCGATATTCCCGCGCTCGCGGTAGACGTTGATGCGTAGGCGGCAGACCTCGCCGACACTCAGGCCGATGTCACACTCCGGATAGTCTGCAAACGCCTCCCACTGCCGCTCGCTCATTAACTCGTGGGCCAACCATTCCGTGTCCTCTGGCCTCACCTCCGGCCAGTCCTCTGCCGGTTCCACCACACCCTTCACCCTCAGAAACGGAACGGTGCCCGGCTTCCAGAATACGTCCGAGGCTTTGATGGACGCGCCGTAGGTTACCAGTTCCTGCCAATTCTTGATCATCGCAATCTCCTCAGCACACGACACATGCCACAACCGTAGGCCTGCAGCTATGCCCAACCTGTGTATTCTCTATTCATCGGCCTTTTCCTTCCCCTCCCCAAAAAAGAACGCGAGCCTATTTTGGGGCTCGCGCAGTGATGATGGCTTGTGGTGGAGCCGGGGGGAATCGAACCCCCGACCTCTTGAATGCCATTCAAGCGCTCTCCCAACTGAGCTACGGCCCCACACACGAAAGTATAGCAAAGCCGATACCCCACGGTCAAGGGTCTTGGTCGGCAGTTATCGCGGGCAAGACGCCCGCGCCACGGCGGCAGCAAACTTTTGCACAGCCATAGAAGGAGAACTGGAGTGGTATGGAGAAATAGTACATGGGTATGCTCACCGAAGTGTGTGATGATGTGTCTTAGCCATTCTGCATTTCGCAGATAGTGAAGTGTTGTGCCGCCAGTGCAGCATTGCAGGTCGTATCCCTTGTGAACCTAAGGCTTGACGGGAGGCGACACGATGCAGCGGACGCGATTGAACCTCTCAGCATTGCGCGGCAGCCACTTGCCGCGACCCCACCAGCCCGACCTCACCCTGACCAAATTGGCAGATTCCGATAGCGCGGTGACCTTGTCGCGGCGCGAGCTGCTGGGGCTGGCCGGTGCGGCGGCGGTCAGTATGCAGCCGCTTAGTAAGGCGGTTGGGGCCGCCTTGCTGGGGCGCTTCGAACTGGTGGGCGGCCGCAAGCGCCTTGCGTTCAAACTCGGTGGCCGGGAGCGCTGGGTGATTGACACCCGCTCCTTCAGCGGATCCCCGGTGCTGCGATGCTACAAGGCCGCCAACCGTATCCATATTGAGCTGGCGGGGGCCAAGTACCCGGGGACAAACCTGCCTGCTGATATGGTCTGTGAGCTGAAGCGAGGCATTGTGGGTTGGCGGATGAAGTTGAAGCTTGGACTCGGTGGCTTCGAGAGTGAGGTTCCCTTCGAACGGTGGCTTGCAGGTGAAGAGCCGGCGCGGGCGACTGTGAATGTGAGGGCCTCGGTTTGCAGGTTGGGCTCGGGACCCGGGCTCAAGCTATCCGGCCCGGCCGAAGCGGAGTTCTGCCCGACCTGGACACTCCGGCTAAACGGGCCTGCGGTGGCCACAATGTCCGGTCGCGACACAAAGATTGTTTCAGATTCTGTTACCCTGTCGCTGCTTAGTTCCCGTAATCCTAGCCTTATGAGTCAGCCAGCAGCCAAACGCACGCTTATCACTCTGGAACGCGGCAAACGAGCGTGGCGACTTGAGCAGACCTTGTCCGCGCCTGATGACGGTAAGCTCGTCGCGGCAGACAACGCGTTCGATGTCATTTGTGTTGAGGCCGGCGAGAGCAGCACGGGGCAGGTTCGCCAGGCACTAGTGGCGCAATCCGCTGCTGATAAGTCTCAATTGTCATTCCAGCCGGGCGGTAGCCTAGCGGAGAGTGATGGCGAATCATTTCGGCTGCCACTTCGCAACGCGCGATATGCAGTAGCCTTCGATTCCACCGGCAACCAGACGGCGCTGATGGCAGACTTTGATAAGGACCCCGTATGGCTACGTATGGACGGATGCAGCGTTCAGGTGGGGGATGGCACCGGATCCGCGCCCTTTGAACTCGTCAGTCTCAATGGCAAAGTCAAGGAGATGCGGTGTGAGCCGGCGCTGCTGGGCATCGCCGCCCCGCTGCACGGAGCCATTGTTGACCCGGCTCCGGCTGTGGAGGCGGCAAGAGTCCAGTTCGTATCCGGGACGACCAAGGTCGCGCAGCAACCCCCAGTCTTGCGGACTCCCCCGCGACGCGGCCAACAACCCCCTCCGCGCGAGCAGCCACCTACACGTGAACAGCTACCAGCGCGACAGCAGCCACCCACACGACAACAACCGCCCGCCGGTCAGATTCTGATACGCCCTGAGAGAATCGAGGCCCTGATTCCGCTCGTGCCCTTCATCGTGACGGTGTTACGTCCCGAGGACCTACTAGTATTGCGGTTCCAGTTCGTCAATTTCGTGCTGAAGACCGAGAGTGGCCAGCCGGCGCGGCTTATGCGCATCAAGCCAGATAAGCCGGCCTACATCATCGTTCACTTCCCACCCCAACATATCGCGGAACAGGCGTTCCTGGAGCAGGCCCCGGAGGTCTCGGGTTTGGAGGGTGCCATGGAGGATGATAGTCCGGTGCCGCCGCCGGTCGAGTCACGTCTTGCAGGGGCGAGCAGGCTGGCATTCCGGGTCCCCGATGATGTCAGCGAAATCCCATGATCTATCCGTAGCGCCAACGGCACAGCCACCCCCTCCGCCGCCGCAGCGCTTTCACATCCGGACACCAGGCGGAGCCATAATGCTGGCTCCTGTCCTGCTAGGCCAGCAGGGGCCATCCAAGCTGTTGCAACGAATCTCACCAACTCGGCGCTTGACCGTTGGACCACAGGTTAGCGAGGAGGAGCCCGAGCCGGCGAGCGGACTGCTGCTGAGGCCTGGGACAATGCAAGTAGCCCGGCTTCTCAGACCCAAGATTGAGGAGCCACTGCTTCATCAGACTGCCATCGAAAGCCCCTATCAGCTCATCCTCTCCCCCAACAGGTTGGCCGGGTGGGTGCATTCTCTTAGTGATGTCACTCACAACAACCGCACCATCACTATGGCTGGGATGACGATGATTTCCGTGTGGTGGCGGTATCAGCGTCCGGTGACTCATCAGCCTACTATCGGACGCTGCGGGCCATCTGGTCACCTGATTATGCGAAGCCAATTCCGGCCTCCCCGGACCCGCCGACGCCGTTCAGGATGTCGCTGGATCAGCGGGATCGCTGTGAGCTTGTCTGGCTGACGGCGGACTTCTCGATACAAGATTGTGTCTCGCGGATCATCAATGCCAACCGGTTTATGATGTCGTCCCTCGGGATCTGGATGGACACCCGCTACGCTGCAGAGCCACCACTGCCGTACCTGTCCATCGAAGAGTGGCGGCACCAGGCGATGATGGGGCGTGACCAGTATGTGCGCGTGGTCTACAAGGGTTATCTGTTTCCGTTCGGGCATCGCGCTGCGCTGGTCAAGGTCACAGAGCGCAAGTTTGAGCGGAGCGGCGCGGGCAGCATTGCCTATTTGCGGCAGCGCTACTTCATTGTCGTACGTGAACCTGACAAGTGGTATCCGGCCTTTGGACATCCGAATGATGCCCGCCTGATGCCATTCAGGCACGCAACCATCACCACCCTGGTGACCCCCACGCTGAACTCGCCCGCCAGCAGCAAAGTGCCTGGTGTGGACGCCTCTGCGGAGGCGGCGTTCTGGCCGCGAGTGGGCAGCGAGGACTTCCTGTTCCATCTGGTCGCCGAGGATTGGGATGGGCAGCGTTGCGACTTCACAGCGCCGCTGATCTTTGTCGGCGTGCAGAACCTCGAGGGCACTGAAGATGCCGTTGCTTTCACTGAAAGCGCCATTCAAGCTGTCATCAACGAGTATGATAGTCCCACCAATGAGTCTCGGCGTCAGCGTCCGATGTTCGGGCAGAAGGTCGCGTTCGCGGAGAGCAGCGCGGACAAACCCGGTGATACCACCCTCGAAGCGGTGACGATGATATTCGGTGCGGAGCTTCCCGCCTCCACGCTGACCCAGGACAGTCTGTTTGCTGCCAATCAGCCCCGCTTCTATCCCACAGTTGCCCAGGCCCAGGTTCGCATTCCGGCCGTAGCGCAACTGTCTGAGGACGGGAGCTCGACCGCGATTGAGATTCACCCCCGCTATCGAAATTCAGGGTGGGATCCAGTCCAGAACAAGGGCCAAGTGTTCATCAAGCTGCTGGGGGCCAAAGCGCTTGAGATGGCCGCGGACAAAGCAGGCGGTGTGGCGACGCCAAACTTGAGCATCCAGGGGCTTTCCAAGCAGTTCGGCCCGGTGGGCGGCGACCTGGATCAACTGGCGGAGGGCATCTTCGATCCCAAGGAGTTCTTTAAGGATGCAGCTGCCAAAATCCTGGGCGGCGTTGATCTGGCCGACATTATTCCCAACGACTTTGGCGATGGGACGAATGTTCCCAAGATCACCTGCACCCCCGTGTATCCTGGTAACGACACGCTGGCGCTGCCCGAGGCGATTGACACGAAACTGGAGTGGGCGCCAGACGTCCAGGAGTTCGGCCCCTACCAGCCGCGCAGCGGCGCTGAGTTCAAGCTTGATGTACTCCTGCACACTGACCTGAGCACCGCAGACTCCACCTACACCATCAATGGCCTGCTGACCAAATTCGACGTTGATATGTTTGGTTTCATCATTGTGATCTTCAACTCGATGAAGTTCAAAGCAGCCAGCGGGGAGAAGACGAGCGTCACCCCCGATATCGAGGACGTCGCTTTTGGTGGGCCGCTTGAGTTCATAAATGAACTCAAGGACTTCCTCAACAGTGGCGTGCTCGGGGACGGACTGAATATAGACATCAGCCCGACGGGCGTCAAGGCGGGTTATACGCTGGCTATCCCCGAGGTGGCCGTCGGCGTTCTGACAATCCAGAATATGAGTTTGTCAGTCGCACTCAACATCCCATTTACTGGAGAGGCAGTTCGCCTGAGGTTCGCCTTCTGTGAGCGTGAAAACCCCTTTACTCTCACCGTTTCTATGTTCGGCGGGGGCGGCTTCTTCGGCCTGGCGCTGGGCCTGGATGGTGTAGAGCTGATAGAGGCATCATTTGAGTTCGGCGCCAGCGTAGCTTTCGACATCGGCGTGGCCAGCGGTGGCGTGTACGTGATGGCCGGCATCTACTTTAAGTGGGAAGATACCGGCACCGGGGGTTCTGCCGTCCTGACCGGCTACCTGCGGCTGGGAGGTAACCTTTCCGTCCTGGGCATTATCACCATCTCCCTCGAGTTCTATATGGCCCTCACCTACGCATCAGAGGGCAACAAGGTCTGGGGCGAAGCGTCGCTGACGGTCAAGATCGAGATCCTGTTCTTCAGCACCAGCGTGAAGATGTCCGTGCGACGAGAGTTTGCCGACCCCGACCGGATTACATTCGCCAGTCTGATGCCGAGCAAAGAGCTGTGGGATACATACTGTGAAGCGTTCGCTTGATCGCCTGAAAGGGTGTTGTGGATGAAAAAGCAAACGGTCATGTGGACCGCCCTCCCCAATGGCGTTGTGGGCAGCCGGCTACGGTTGTCGGTGTTCGTCTCGCCCAGGCTGGAGACCGATGAGATACTGCCGGGGAACACGACGCCGACGCTGGGGCAATTTCCGGATTTTCTGGAATGGCCCGAGAAGACGCTTGAGTTCTCCGTGCGCTTTGACGGCAGTCCTGCTCTGCCAGCGGATAGGGTCAGCGCCCCGCCCAGCCTGAAGCTCTGGCAGGCCCTCTTCGATGCCAAGACCTACGTGGAGCCCTATAAGTTCAAGGGACTCCACGACCGGCTGATCCGCTCGTATCCGGTTAAGCATGTGGTGTCTTTCCTCAAGGATCAATACCAGCATGTCGCCCTCGAATCGCCCACCGAGTTTCCCTCGGTTGAGGGAATGACAAAGCGCAGGAAGTCGCTATTTCAGATTGGGTTTTACGAAGAGGAGCCGAGGCCAGGTCTAGCCGCCCTGCCTACGAACAGGGAAGCGAGGCTGGTGGGGGAACTGGAGCAAACGCTGGCGCGCAACAAGGCAATACCCCCCAGCGAAACGCCGGATCCGCCCAAGGATTTCCTGCAGCTCAAGCTGTTTCACCGCCCCCTCAACGCCCCGGATCCGGCGAAGCCTGGCGAGTACAAGCGGGCGAAAATCGAGATCCCCGACATTGATTTCCACCAAATGGTGTCATCGCTGGGTGACTATCCTGAACTGCTGCGGAAAATGGGGTTGGTCATTGATTTGGAGGTGCCGTTGCCGGCAGGCGTCCCGCCCTCAACCCGCGTCTGGGTCGAAGTCAGTTGGTCACCCGTAGCGGGCCTCACCACTATCAACGTGACGCCAAAGACAAAATGCACGCTCAATGGTGGGTTCCGGGCAGAGCCGCAGGGCAACGAGCTTACCAACGGGATGCTGAGGCTCCGCGACCCCTCAAAGCCCGCTGAATTTCAGCCTTACGACGTGGTGCAAGTGGACCCAGATGGCGCAGCCCTTAAGGCGATGGACTTCGCCAGCAACCTGATGCGTAGGATGTCTCCGACCCACAGGACAGCGGACACGCCTGAGAATGCCAGCTTCCCGTCAATGCAGTCGGCCGGCATTTCGCTGGCCAAAATGGGCCGCGCATTTGAACTGGTGCAGGCGTTCCAGAAGGCGCGCCTGAACAACAACGCCGCCGAGACCAGCCCACCCCTGGAGGTCACACTCTACGCCGAAGACATCGTGCGTGGCTATCATGTGGACATACGCGACGGACAGTCAGGAAAGTGGCACTCGCTGTGCCGGCGAGTCGGGCACTACGACTTCGTTTCAAGCGGCACCTCGCTGGAGATCGAGGACGAGGGCTTCATATCAATGAGCGTGACTGAGTCGGCGGATGGCTCTTCGCCTGATCTCTACCTGCCGGAGTCGCTGTTCCGCTGGGCGGGCTGGAGTCTGGTAGCGCCGCGGCCCGGCTTACGCATCGGGCTAGAGAACGAGCCGGAGGAGTTCGAGAACGAGGATCCCACCGACTTCGGCCTGGAGACCAACTTCGAGGCGGCCCCGAAATCCCTACCCCGCCTGCGGTTTGGCACCCGCTATCAGATCCGCGCCAGAGCCGTTGACCTGGCCGGTAACAGCTTGACGCTGGAGGAAGCAGATGGCCTGATGGCGCTGCCGCTTGCTGAGCACGTAACGACCGACAAGTCGTTCACCTACCTGCGGTTCGAGCCGCTCAGCTCGCCGGCGGTGGTGCTGCGCCGGCGGGTAAAGGAGTCCCCGGGCGAGTCGCTGGAGCGTCTGGTAATCCACAGCTACAATGACGCGCCTCCCAAGGACAGTGTGCCTACCGAAGAAGACAGCCAGCGCCACATCGCCCCGCCACTGGGCTCTCAACTCATGGCCGAGACCCATAAGATGTTCGATACGGCCACAGGTATGGACAAGAACGCTTACAGTATGATCATAGAGAAAGAGGGGACCCTTAGCGCCGGCGAGGACCCCCTGGAGGAGCAGGTGCACAACGAGGCACAACTGCAGTTACCCTATCTGCCGGATCCAGTGGCACGTGGCACGGCACTTTTCGGGTTGCCCGGAGCGGCAACAAAGGCAACGCAGGTTGCCTTCGACGGCAAATGGCCCGAAACAAAGGCGTTCCGCATCAGAATTGTCGAAGGTAAGGGCAAGCCTAAGTGGAATGCGACTTCCCGCGTTCTCACGGTACTGCTGCCCAAGGCGGAGCTCGCCAGGGTTAAGCTCAGTTCATATCTGAGCGAGGAAGACCTTAAGCTAATGGGGATGTGGCGCTGGATCGAGGAATCGTCAGCTCCTGCCGCAAAGAAGGCTGAACTGCATAAGCACGCGCTTGAGGGACGCCACTGGATGATCACGCCGTTCCGGGAGATTGTGCTCGTCCACGCGGTGCAGCAACCCCTAAAGGCTCCGAAGTTTGACTATCTCAAAGGCATCAAAAACATTGGCGCCACCTACGCGATGCTCTACGCTGAAGTGCCGATAAGTGGGAAGAGCACCAGCAAGCTGGACCTGGAGGCCGAGTGGGAAGAACCAATTGATGCGCTTGCCGAACCGACCTGGCAGACCATTCCGGGCCAGGCCCACGTGTGTGAGTTCCCCGTCGAGCCGGAGGACGACGTTGTCAAGATAGCGCGGCAGCGTCACGAGTTCGGCGATACCAAATACCGGAAGGTGAACTACACCGCGGTCGCCACCACACGCTTCCGCGACTACTTCCCGTTCACCGATGAACAGATCGAGTCCGGCGAGGTGAAAATAACGAGGGAATCGGCCAAGTTTCCTCTGGACATCCTCAGTTCGGCGCGGCCGGCCGCGCCGAAGGTGCTCTATGTCATCCCGACGTTTGGCTGGGAAAGGAAGAAGCTTCCCAAGGGGCTTGCCAGCAAGCGCTCCGGCGGCGGCCTGCGGGTGTACATGGAGCGGCCGTGGTTCTCGTCGGGTGATGGCGAGCTGCTAGGGGTCGTGATCCCCCAGGCTTCTCCGGGTAGGCTCACGGCGCTCGGAAGGGGGATACCGAGTCTTGATAAGCTCAAGCCATACGTCACGCTGTGGGGAGCAGATCCCATCTGGCGCTCTACGGCGACCACAACCGCGCCGTCCCTGCAGGATTTCAGGAACGCAACGGCTAGCGAAACAGGTTTGACGCTTGACGAATTGCAGGGCGTGAAGGTCTCTGTGGCCGGCCATGCGGTTGAGTATGATCCTGACCGTCAGCTATGGTATTGCGACATTGAGATAGACCCCGGTCAGTCCTACTATCCGTTCATCCGCCTGGCGCTGGCGCGCTATCAGCCCATGTCAGTGAAGACTGGCACAGCGGATGTCAAGCTCTCGCGTATTATGCTCGCTGATTTTGCGCAGCTCGCCCCTGACAGAATTGCCGGAATCGTGTTCGATGCCTCTGACGCCAAACTCCTGACAGTCTCGGTTGCCGGGCCAACCTACAGCGCCTCCGCAGCGGGCAGAGGGGGCAGTGAAGTCGAGGTCACCGTGGAGACACGGCGGCCTGACATCGAGGGCGATCTGGGCTGGACACCGGTGCCGGATGCTGTCTCCGAACTGCCGCAGGGAGCGGTGCGAGCCAAGGGCAGAATCTGGACCGGGAAGGTGACCCTGCCTGAACCGCGAGGGAGCAAACCATTCAGGCTAGTCATCAAAGAGTACGAGCGATTCAGAGTTGCTGGGCCACCGGTTGCGCTCCTGGGGATGACGAGCATCCCCGCCACCGAGCGCCGAGTAGTCTATGCCGAGGCGCTGGAGATCTGAGCTAGCACGCGATCCCGACGGGGCGGACTTCTTGGGACAGGCGTGATGACTGTCCCACCGCACCATTACCGCCTTGGCGGTCCAGGTCAGTCCTGGTCACACATCCGGAAAGTCGCACGCAGGGCCTCAACCAGGTCCCCCTTGGGGCTGAACTCGTGCCCCACGTACAGGTCATACCCCGTCCCCGCGATCGTCTTGCAGATCCCCGCGTAGTTCAACTCCTGGGTATCATCCATATCGTTGCGTCCGGGGTTGCCGGCGGTGTGGAAATGGCCGATCCACCGGATGTTGTCCCGGATGGTGCGGATGATATCGCCTTCCATAATCTGCATGTGGTAGATGTCATACAGCAGCTTGACTCGGGGGCTTGCGACCTTCTCGCAGACCGCTACACCCCAGGCGGTGTGGTCGCACTGATAACCAGGATGGTCAACCTTGGAGTTCAGCAGCTCGGTGTTGAGATTGACACCCTTCTCCTCGGCATAGGGAGCGACACGACGCAGGCCATCGGCGACAGCGTCTATCGCCTCCAGCTCGCCCATATGTGGCTGGCGGTTACCACTAAAGCAGATGAGGCCGCCAATGCCGTGTGCGGCGGCGACATCTATGGACTCCCGCA
>JALGTI010000453.1 GCA_029821455.1 Candidatus Zipacnadia bacterium
GGCGGCTGACAGAGCCCAACTGACCAAGGACCTGCAGGCTGCCAAGCGGGAAGCTGAGTCTAGCTTCACAGGGCTCGGCAGGCGCATCAACCGCGTCATGACGACGGCCATTGTCGGCGGAGTCGCCGTCGTGGGCACGGCCATGGCTGGCGTCACTGCCTCCGGCGTCAAGATGGCCGCGGACTTTGAGACCCAGATGGCGATCCTTTCCACGGCTGTCGGGGATACGGGCGCCAGTATGCAGGATTTGCATGACGCCGCACTCCGAATCGGCGGCGATACTGAGCTGGTGGGTGTTTCGGCCTCCGGGGCCGCCGAGGCCATGACCATCATGGCCAAGGCCGGCCTGGACGCCAACGCCATGTTTGGCGACATGCAAGGTTATCTCAACGGTACCGCCGAGTTGGGCGGCGCTCTCCGGGCAGCTATCGACCTGGCCGCAGCCTCCGAGCTGAGCATGGCGGAAGCCTCTGACGTTGTCACCATAGCCATGGCCACCTTTGGCCTTAGCGCCGATGACGCCGTGGGTATCGCCAACAACTTCGTGCAGACTGCTGACGCCAGCGTAGCGGAGGTATCCGGCTTGAGGGATGCGCTGATCAACGTCGGCCCCACGGCAGCCGCTTTCGGCTGGACACTTGAAGATGTAAACGTCGCCCTGGCCCTTCTCAGTACGCGCGGCATCCAAGGGTCGGAGGCGGGCACGGCGCTCAAGAGCATGATGACCAACCTCATGCGCCCAACCGATGACGTCACCGAGGCGCTGCAAGAGCTGAATGTCAGTCTCTACGACCAGGAAGGCCGGATGCGGTCGCTCCCCGATATTATCGGCCAGCTCAGCCAGGCCATGGCGGGCATGACTGAGGAAGAGCGCAATCACTACGTGCAGCTTCTCGCCGGTACCTATGGCATGAAAGCCATGAACACCTTGTTGGCCGAAGGCGTGCCGGGCTGGGAGAAGATGGAAGAGGCCGTGGCCGGCGCTGCCACCATCCAGGAAATCGCCGCGGCTCGCACGGCCACCTTCGAGGGCAAGATGGAGGCCCTGGAGGGTGCCATCGAGACTGTCATGATCGGCATCGGCGAGGCTTTCCTGCCTATACTGACCGACCTGGTCGAGATGTTCGCCGGTTTTGTCGAGCGCTACACGCCGCAAATCACTGCGGCCTTCGGCGCCCTCGGTGACGCGGTCAAGAGTATCGCTGGGTACATCCTAGGCGTGGTTGAAGACGGCGATATCCTGAACGATTGGCTCGCAGAATTGCCGGCTTTCCTGCAGCCTGTGATGCAGACAATTGGTGGGATTATCAACGTGTTCCAGAACTGGGGGGAGGTATTGCGAGGTGAGTACCCCTGGGAAGAGGTATTCCCGCCAGGGCTAGCTGGCATCGCGAGTGCGCTCGGGGACGTCATCCAGTTCGTGAGTGACCACATGGAAGCCTTCAAGGGAGCGCTCAAAGGCATAGCCGCGGTGCTTGCTGCCGCTGCCCTGGCATCCACGCTGGCGAGCATCGCTGGCGCCATTGCAGCCCTGGCCAACCCGATCACGGCCGTCATCGCCGCGGTCGCGTTGCTGAGCGCAGCGTGGGCAGAGAACTGGGGCGGTATCAGGGACAAGACGCAAGCCGTGATCGAATTCCTCAAGCCGTACATCTCTGCCGCCGTGTCGTTCATCCAGGAAAAACTGGATCAGATCACAAGTTGGTGGGACGAGCACAAGGACGCCATCGTGGGCCGGGCCACGGAGATGTGGCAAGGCGTCAAGAACGTATTCGTTAGTACGATCCCGGACTTGCTGGGGAGGGTGCGGAGTTTCCTGACCGATTGCCGTGCCTGGTGGGAAGAGCACAAGGGTGCGGTGGTAGACCGCGCCACAGGTATGTGGCAAGGCGTCAGGAACGTGTTCACTGGCACAATCCCCGACCTCGCAGCCAAGGTTCGTGGATTCTTGGATGATTGTCGCGTGTGGTGGGATGAGCATCATGCTGCGGTGACGACGCGCGCAGCAAGCATGTGGTCGTCTGTGCGCGAATCGTTTGACGCTGGAGCTAACTGGATCAGCACCAACATCGTTGGCCCGTTGTTGGAACGGTTGCGTGCATGGTGGCAAGAGCATGGCGACAGCGTCAAGACTATCGTTGACACGCT
>JALGTI010000454.1 GCA_029821455.1 Candidatus Zipacnadia bacterium
GGTGACCGGGTCGGTGCCTAGCGTCATCCCAAAGACCTCGGCCAGGAAGTCGAGGGGCACGTAGCGTTTGCCATCGTGCCAGCGCGGATAGGCACTGAGTTCACGCCGCCGCCAGCCCACGCGCGCCCGCTTGCTGTACATCTCCAGCCGCACCGACCGGCCGCCGCCGCTGAGGGTTATGCTCAGCCCGTCGGCGCCCACCTCACTGTCTATGCCCAGGGCGCCCAGCATATCCAGTGGCAACATATCGGCTCCGCCGAGCTTGACGACATAGCGGCCCACATGGGCGGTACGCTCGCCATCTACTCTCACCTGCATCCAGTAGGTGCTCCCGGCCGGAATCGAGTAGGGGTGGGCAGACCAGATCCAGGGCTCGCAGGAGAGGCTATATGCCAGGCCAAGGGCGGCGCTGGCGCAGGCAGCCCCTGCAGTAGCGATCAGCAGTCCAACAACGGTCATTGTAAGCAGCGCCCGACTCATCTTATTGCCCCCTTGTGCGGTTGGTTTCAAAGCTGTACGAGCTTGCCGGTATCCACGCTCTCGTGGACGGCAGCGATGATCTTGGTGGCCTGCAGGCCATCCTCGCCGCTGGGGAAATCCCCCAGGTCGGCAATCGTCCCGCCGTCCAGCAGCACATTCACATTATAGGCAAAATCAGCGATGCTGTCCATTCCATAGCCCTCGAATATCTGCCGCCCCTGCTTATCGTATTTCTCGCGCAGGAAGCTTTTGTTATGGCTCTGCATGCCGGGGCTATCGCCAGCGCAGCAGGTGATGGTGCCGCGGTCCTGGCTGTCGCATTCCAGCAGACCGTCGGTGCCGACCAGGCGGATGCCCTGATTGACGACGGCCTCAAAGCCGTCCGGCAGGTGCCAGGCGGTGTTGTAGACCACGCTGGCGCCGTTATCGAACTTCACCATAAAAGTGACGGCGTCATACGTGTCAACCCCCAGGGAAGCAAGTTTGCCCTTCATTCCCGAGGCCCAGACCTCGGTGCCATTGGCCCCACTCATCAGGAAGCGGGTCAGGTCAACAAAGTGGATGCCCAAAAACCAGGCTGAGGAGCTGTTCGGCGCCCAGTTGGGGAACCAGTCGCGCGGCACCACGATCTTGTCCTCCATGTGGCAGAAGCCGTACTGGATCTTGCCCAGGTCACCCGCGTCAATCTTCTGCTTCATAGCGATGTGGTATTCGTCGTAGCGTTTGTGGAAGTCAACCATCAGCAGCACGCCGGCCCTCTCGCAGGCGTCAATCATCTCCTGGCAGCCATCCACGGTCACATCCAGCGGCTTTTCGCTCAGGATATGAACACCAGCCTCGGCCCCGGCCAAGACGATGTCCTTGTGCAGCGGGTCCGGGGTGACCACGGTGATGGCATCGAGTTGCTCATTATTCAGCATCTCCTCGACGCTCGTGTAGGGGTTGAACTCGAATTCCTGTCGACGTTCCTCGAGCACGGGCTCGTTCACATCACAGGCGGCAACCAACTTGGCCACTCCCCAGTAGCCAAGCTGCCGAAAACACCGCAGATGATTGATGCCGAAGGTTCCGACTCCAACGACTCCAACTCGTGCCTGAGCCATTCGTATGCCCTCCCAATAGGTTCAGCCAACCATCTACTTCAGCAGGTCTCGCAATTCTTCGGCGGTCAGCCCCGCCTGTCGCAGTATCTTGTGGAGTAGCCCCCTGGGTAGGTCGCGCCCGCCATGGACAGGTACGACGGCCGCCCGCTGTTTCTCATCATTGACCATCACTACGTGGCTGCCAGCCTGCCGGTCGATGTGAAACCCCGCCCGCTGCAGAGCAGCTATGACTTCCCTTGCCGAAAGGACGGGCAGCCTAGCCAACCGAGGCCGCCTCCCGGATCGTGAGCTTGTAGACGAAGGCCTCTGATGCCTCTGTCATGTCAACGTCAACGTGTGGGTTATCCGCTGGAACGGGCCAGCCTTTGTCGCGGAGAGTCTCGACATAAAGCGCCATAGCCTCTTCGACATTGCGCAGAGCCTCCGGCAGGCTATGGCCGAAGCTTGCGCAGTCATTGAGAGCCGGCGCAAAGGCCGTATAGCGCCCGTCCTCCTCGCGGATTAGTACCACCGTGTAAGTTAACGGCATATCAACCCCTCCATTGTTAGGTTCTAACCCAT
>JALGTI010000455.1 GCA_029821455.1 Candidatus Zipacnadia bacterium
GGGCATAGGCGCGAGGCATTCGAGGCCCATAAGGCGTAAGGTAGGCGGGGAATGGTTTGTGGGACATGAGACGAAGGCTCCGGCGAGAGTCAGCTGTAGAGAGCTAAGAACAGGAGGAAAAGCAATGCAGCGGACCTTTCACGTGTCAACCAATGGTGATGATAAGGGCGAAGGCACCAAGCGCAAGCCGTTTGCGACGCTGGCCCGGGCGGTTGAGGCAGCGCGCCAGGTCAAGCCCCGTAAGTGGCGACGGATAGTGGTGCACGGTGGCAGATACTACGACGTAGCAGTTAAGCTGGGGCCGGAGGACTCCGGATTGACGATCGCGGCGGCGGAGGGCGACAAGCCGGTGTTGGTCGGCGGGCGGCTAGTCCAGAACTGGAAGAAGGACGGCAAGAAGTTCTACGCGGCGGAGCTGGAGGGGGTGAAAGAGGGTAGATGGGACTTTCGGATGCTGCTGGTGAACGGCCGGAAGCGGCCGCGGGCACGGCTGCCCGAAAAAGGCTATTTTCACCACGAGAATGCCTACAGAAATATATATGATCGCGAGAAACGCAGGAATAGGGCTGACTATACGGCCAGGCATAAAACATTTATGAACTACCGCAAGGGAGAGCTCGGCTCGTGGCTGGATACTAACAACGCGGAGCTGACATTTGTGCACGTCTATGCGGAGTCCAGTGTTGCGGTCAAGTGTGTTAACACTGGGAAGCGAGAGGTTATCTTCACCCGGCCCACAGCCATGGCGCCTGGGCATGCTGCGCTGAATGGCGAGGGACAAGTGTGGGATCCCGAACGCCAACGGTATTGGGTGTCAAACATCCGGGAGGGCATGCACAGGCCCGGCCAGTGGTACCTGGATAGGACCAGAGGCAAGCTCGTATACTGGCCCAAGCCAGGCGAGGACATGACCACCGTAAAGGTGATTGCCCCAACGACTGGCAGCATCATCCGAATCGTTGGGAAGAAGGGACAGCCAGTCAGGAAGATCGCCATTAAAGGGCTAACGCTGACGGTGGCGACTGCCCCGGCCAACGTGGTCGGATTTGGTGCACTGAAGGCAGATGCAGCGATCTCGGCGCGTGGATTGCTGTCGGACCTGGTGTTCGCGAACCTGGTCATTATGGACGTCGGCGGGCATGGCATCATGGTTGGGGCCAGCGAAGCGGCGGGCAAGGCAAAGCGTGTCCGAGTAGACAGCTGTGTGGTGAAGCGAGCTGGTGCAGGTGGCATCATGGTCACCGCCGATGACTCCATCGTTACCAACAACTTGATACGGGAGGTGGGGCGAGACTACCGTTCGGTCGCGGGAGTTATGATGACGAACGGCAAGCGCTGCGAGATCAGCCATAATGAAATCAACGGTTGTCCGTATAACGGTGTCTCCGCTAATAGGCTGGCGTACAGTCGGGTGGCGCACAACCGTATCACGCACTATATACAGGAGCTGAGGGACGGCGGGGCAATCTATATCGGTGGCGGTAGGCAGGTCACCGTGAACAACAATGTGGCGATCCGGTCTCGTCCGCACGCCGGGCACGGCGGCCTCTACGGACGGCATGCCTACTACTTCGACTCTCATTGCTCCAAGTGTCTGCTCGAAGATAACCTCGCCGTGAACTCTCGGTCGCCCATCCACAACACGAGTTCGACTGACTGCGTTATGCGCAATAACATCTGCGTAGACAGGGAGCGAACCACAATTGGGTCGCCAATTTCGGCGAATCTTACCTTTGAGCGCAATGTCATCTACTCGAAGAAGGCCATTATGTTTGAGAATGTCGATTGTGTCACGGGTTGGCGAAAAAATGTCTTGTACTCACAAACTGGCCAGATTGACGGCCAGCATTGGGATGAAGCCAGCTTCCTCGCTGGCGATACCACACCGCTGCCGGCCAAGGATGGGATGATCTTCGCCGATCCGCTGTTTGTAGACGTGGACGCTGGTGATTACCGGTATCGGCCTGATTCACCGACACGGAAGCTGGGCATCAAGCAACTGGATTTCTCGAAGGCGGGGAGGAGGTAGGGAAGGCCGGGCGCGAGTAGGTACCCGCGGGCGGATGATTCGTGCCTTTGGCACAGACATCCGTCCCTGCAGACGGCAACGGGAGATGTGGCGGGCGGTCAGAACCA
>JALGTI010000456.1 GCA_029821455.1 Candidatus Zipacnadia bacterium
ATAAAGCGTACTCTAGGCGGAGTTTGCTGGCTTCCTTGAAGTGCCCGAAGCCCTTACCCTGTCTCAAATCCTACACAAATTCCCATAATTGACCCCTCGCGTCCGTGTATGCGGCTCCCCCCAGATCGGCACTTCCGTGAACTTTTCCGCCCGCTCGATTCGCAAGCCAAAAACCCCCTCCCCCATAAAGCGCATAAAGCGATAGAAAGGGCGACCTTTGAGACATTCCCGGCAATACCAAAACCCTTACCGGGCACCAAATCTTCCCTATGGTGCAAGTATTGCCTCTCGAGGCTGTCTATGGGGTCTCTTCCGCCCACACGCCCTGAGCGCCCGCTTTCCCCGAGTCCGGAGTATTGCTTGTCTGTGACCGTCTCCGCGATTCGTGCCCATCAACCGACCCCCAATGCCTCCACCGTCCTGGTATTCAGTGCCTCCCGCCTCACCTGCCCCTGTAGCCACTGCTCTGCCTCTGGTGGCAGCGTGTCCAGTGCCCCTGGGCGGTTTACCTCAGTAGCGGTTGGGGCAATTTGGGCCGCGCCGAGCCGCCCACCTACTTCTGTACCTTCTTTACGGCTTAACACCTTCACGGTATCTCCCTTAGGGTCCTTGAGTCCGGCAGTCGCTGTTGTGCATTTGGCTCAGCATCACCCCCTCCGCTGCCCACTGATCAAAGTAGATATATGTTGCAACCTACCCGCCGGCGCTGATTGGCGTCGAAGTAAGAGCGCACCACCTGTACATACCCAGTGGCCTCTAATTCGTGTGTGTAAGGCTCTACATTCTGCCGGTGGCGATAGCCCGCCGCCGCTGCAAGCGCTTCCAGGCTCACCTGTGCCCGCCCGCCATTGGCATAGCTGGCGAGGTGGCAAAGTATGGCCTTGGCCTGCCACTTTATTGTGCTGTCCAGCAGCGGAGCAACCGGCACTGACACAAAGCGACGGGCTGGCCTAGTGATGTCATCTGCTCCTGCGGCTTGGAGCTCCTGCTGCCAGTTGGTGATTGTATTGCGGTGAACCCCCAACCTCGCCGCGCATTCGGCCTGTGTCGGTCGGCGCCCGGTGTCGAGGTGTAATGCCTGCCTTGTTACTGCCAGTGCAACTGCACCTTCCCCTACGGCCGCTTCCAGCACCGTACGAGACAGCCGTACCATCCCGGCGTCTGCCCCTGGTGGATACCGGGCGCACTTCCCGGCAATGTCCTCGACCTCCCCCACTTCCAGGGCCGGCTGGCACCGTTCAGTGTTCAGCACCCACAGGCGGCGAGCTATCACATCACGCTCAAGGCCCTGCCCCCGCAACGCGCAGCCGATCGCGAAGAGCGTGCTGTTGCGCCGGCCCTCCAGGATAGCCTCGCCATCCACGCCTGGGCGCACCGGTGCCCGCTTGTCTAGCAGAAGCTCCGGGCCCTCCAGGATAGCCTCGCCGGCCTCGTCCGGGCGCGCCGGTACCTGCTTGTCCAGCAGAAGCTCCAAGAGCCAGTCAGGAGCCTTTGCTATCCCCCGATCCGCCCGCCCGGCGTCCGGCGGTATTTCCCAGGTATAGCCCCGTCCATTTGATCGGGTTGGGGGGGCTACCACATAGCCGCCCTGCCCCCGCACGTCCACGCCGGGGAGAAGGCTACATCTGTTCCGGATGATACACCCCGGCGGCATCTGCCAGAAATGATGAGCGCCGTCGCGGGGCGTCCTCGCGCGCACTGTCAGAGGCAGAGATCTGTCGCCTATAGATGCCCGACCCTGTTCGCCGTCCACGTCCAGTCACTACGCCCAGACCCCTATTAGCACCGTTGCTATACCACCGCCGAACGGTAGCCGCTAAAGGTGGCTGCTCCTGGTATCTCTTCCAGCGATAATTCTTAGGTGGGCGCTTGGTGCCCGCCTCAATTGGAAGGAGAGAGAACCCAAGAGCGAGGAGGTCGAGCGCGTCTTTGGGCTTGACTTGGCGGCCACTTAACGGGCACGTCTGCGGTGTGGCCTGTTCAACGCTTGTGTCGGTCCTAGCCATAAGTACTGCCTCATTCCGAGGTCAGCACCTGGCCAAAAGCGGAGAGCGGGGGTTCACAAACCCTGTGATATGGGTTATAGTTGCTTTCGTAGACAACCTAGCTCCACGCTCCTGGCCAGTACGAAGTCT
>JALGTI010000457.1 GCA_029821455.1 Candidatus Zipacnadia bacterium
GCGGATGTGCTGGTAGCGGGAGGGGGTACGGCGGGATGTGTGGCGGCCTTGGCGGCTGCCCGAAATGGCGCCAGGGTGCTGTTGGTAGAGCGCCACGGGTATCTGGGTGGAATGATGACGGGAGGGAACGCGGGGTTGACTACTTTCATAGGATACCCCGGAGGCAGAGAGCGGAGAGACGGCAAGTGGGTTCTTGGGCAGGAGGTCAAGCGGTTCGCCTATGCCAGGAAGAGACTGCACGAGAACCCCGCTGAAGTGCGGATTGTTGGGGGAATACCTCTGGAGGTCGCAAACAGACTCATAGACATGGGAGCGGGAATAGATAGTGATGGCCAAGCAGCTACCTACGTCACTACGGACACCGAGGCCTTCAAGGCATTGCTTTTCACTATGATGGAGGAGGCAGGTGTCGAACTCCTTCTCCACTCCTGGATAGCTGATGCTATCACGGAGGACGGCGCCATCAAAGGAGTGGTGGTGGAGAACAAGTTGGGCCGGCAAGCCCTTCTGGGGGGGATAGTCATAGACGCCACTGGAGACGGCGACGTCGCAGCGAGAGCCGGAGCACCGTTCAACGTGGGCGTGGCCGCGGACGACATCTCTGCCCGGGCTGGGATCCCAGTAGGGACAACGCAAAACATGGGGATGATGTACAGGTATGGGAACGTAGATGTGGAGCGCCTATTCGAGTTCGCAAGAAACCACCCCGATGATTGGCTGCCCCATTGGGCGACATTTCAGGAATTAGAGGATGCCTACGATGCCTTCCGGAAAGGTGACATGGTGCCCATAAACCTGCCCAAGTACAGAATAAGCTTCGGAACTACCCCCATTCCTGGGCTTGTTCAGACCGGCGGATGCAACACATCAGCCAGTAGTTTGTCCCCTTCCGATCTCACTCGCGCCGAGATTGCAGCCAGGAAGACGCTAACAGAAGAGTTGGCTCGCCTGAAGAAAGACACCCCGGGGTTTGAAAATGCGTATCTGACAAGGGTCCCTGAGATCTCCGTACGCGAAACCAGACTGATTCTCGGGGAGCAGGTGCTGTCATACGAGGACATCTTAGAGTCACGGGAGTTCGAGGACGGGATAGGCCGAGGCGGTCACCCCATAGATGTAAGCCCCATACCTGAGGACCTCAAGGCCCACAAGTTGGACCTTCCCCCCAACTGGTCTTTCAGCATTCCTTACAGGTGTCTGGTGCCGCAGAAGGTGGAAAACCTGCTGGTCGCTGGCAGGTGCATATCCGCCACCCATGAGGCCTTCGGCTGTATACGTCCCACGGCCCAGTGTATGGTTACCGGCCAAGCCGCGGGGACCGCAGCCGCCATCTGTGTGAAAAACGAGGCTACGCCGAGGAACCTTGATACCGACCAGTTGCGGAGGCTCCTCGTGGAGCAGGAGGTGATTCTATAAGGGCTTCACCTCGGCTGCATTAGAGCAAAGCCTCCGTGGTACTGGAACAAATAACGGTGCTGGCAACAGCGCCATCTCACTGCAATGAACTGATAAAGATAGGAGGCTGACTGATGGCAAATCAGCAACGAATTGCTCTGCGCACGGTGATCGCCGGCGCCGCTCACGGCGTCTGGACGGCTTTCTTGGTCGGAGTAGCACTGATGCTACTGGGGCTAATCGCCCGAGAGGCAGGGATGAGGTTCTATCCCGATTACCTATCTTTCGCCTGGGGAGTTCCTCTACACGAGGTGTCCGCGTATTTCGCCCAGATATTTGCCTGTTTCAAGGTAATGATGGGCTTTTTCTTCCTGCTGGCGGTTGCATTGTCCTGCTGGTGGCGGGCACTGCCGGCATAGCAGGAGCAGGAAGCAGGCATCAAGACCAGTGGCAAGTAGCCCAAGCGGCTTGCCCGGCTCCTCTTTCACGCCGTGGGCTTAGGTTGGTTGTGCTCCACTGTCGTGCCAGGTTTGTTCAGCAAGAATCTAAGCCCCGTATAGATAAACCACGCGGCCAACGCCAGGATGACTATCCCGCAGCCCAGGACCAGCGCCTGGTAGACGGCCCCTGTGAGAATATGGCGGCTGGTGACGATGACCAGCCCGACCAGCCCGTACCAGGATAGGTCAGAAAGTTCGTGGCCCACGAAGAAGGTCAGATACTCACCGTTGCTGCGTGG
>JALGTI010000458.1 GCA_029821455.1 Candidatus Zipacnadia bacterium
TTCCACTTCATAGAATTGGTGTGCAGCCGGGATCTGCACAGTTGGCAGCGTCTGGGTGAGCGCAAGCCGTTTATCGGCCCCTCGCGGCTAGACTCCGGGGCCTATGACCTGACTCAGTTGGGGCCCTCCGCTCCAGTCTTGCGAACTGGCCCAGACAGCTTTTCCGGCCAGGATGAGCTATGGTTCTACTACAACGGTACCAAGTATCGCTGTCCGTTCAGATGGGTCGGCAAGTACCCGGAGGGCGAATATGTTTGGCTCCCTGAGTGCGACCCAGATCGAGGTGCGATTTGCCTGGCGGTGCTGCGGCGGGATGGGTTCATCTCGCTGGATGCGGGGGAAGAAGCTGGCAGCATAGTCACCAAAGCTCTACGCATCCCGGAAGGGGCGCAGCACCTGTTCGTCAACGTTGACGCACCTGAAGGCGCGCTGTCCGCAGTAATTCTGAATACCTCAGGCCAGTCGCTGGAGGGTTTTGCCATTGGTGAGTGCGTGCCGGTGACCGGTGATCACGTACGCGCCGAAGTCACCTGGGAGGGGAATCCGGACCTGTCGGCGCTGGCTGGCCAGGATGTCCAGATTCGCTTTCGCCTGCGCAACGCCAACTTCTACTCATTCTGGTTGGAGGACTAAGAATGGAGCAACTATCGTACACGTGCATTCCTCATGCGGCCTGGGTGCCGCGTGAGTCGGAAGACTCTGCGGAGAATCTGGTGGGGTTGGCAGCGGTGCGCTACTACCGGTTTGAGCGCCAGGTCCGCGTCAACACCTTTCGGCTGTGCCCGACTGCTATACGGTGGGCCCCGAAGCTCTATAGCCGGCCGGAACATATCATCATCTCTAGGTTTCAGACCGGCGTTGGATGGGAGACAGTCGCCGAGGCCCATCTGCCGGTCATCAAGGAGGGTGAATGGCACGAGATCGACGTAGGGGGCGTGCTTACCGACCATCTGCGCGTAGTGTGTGACCGCGAACATCCGGTCCCCGGGGAATGCCACGGCGACTTCGCCTATTTCCCGTGGAATGTGCCGTTCCGGATTCTGGAGCAGGTGGAATGGGTGGGGGAGCCTGTTGAACCCAATCCGCGGGAACCGCTCTACCAGCCCCCGCTTAGAGGTGAGGATATTCGGCCGGCAGCTCCGGAGGGCATGGTGCTTACTCACGAGCCGCATCAGGTGGGCTTTCGCAGTCCGCATTTCGCGGTCGCTTTCAGCCTGCGGTGTCCGATGATCACCCATCTGGCCTGGGACGTACTGGGAACCGGCCTGGTGGATCGGTCGCTGACCTGCTTTGCAAATACCCATTTGCGCCGACAATATCTTGTTTCCGGCCCATGGATTAGTACGCTCCAGGGCGAGGTCCCCTGCCAGTACTGGACTGGCGTGGTTTCCGTAGAGGGGAACCGCGTTATTTACCAGAACTTGCACGCTGTGGAGGGGTTAGCGCTCGATGTGGAGTTCGAGGTATGCGCCGAGGGCATGGATGTGACGGTCCGCCAAAGGGCTGAATCGGACATGGTCGCAGCCGAGTACGAACCCTGGCGCTTCATGTGGAACGCCGAGGAGGCCATCACCGGTACACTGGCCCTGCCGGTCAGCGATTTGGGGCGCACGGGCCTGGTGTCGGTGCCGGCGTTGTGGAGCGCGCCCGGCCACGGCACGATGCTCATCGAGCAGGAAGAGGGCGACGAGGTGCTGCTGCAGGTGGATTCAGTGCGCGACCAGCACTTCGGGATGTCAGGGCTTATGCTGGGCGTCGAACATGACGAGTACGGGCTAGTCAAGATCAAGCAAGGTGAGTCAGCGGCTACGCTGTCAATGCGCACCTACGAGCTTCTCCCCCGATTGCGTGAGGGTGTAAGCAAAGAAGATCTCGCCCCGGGGTTGCGACGCAATTGGGCTACAGCAATTACCTTCCGTCCGGAGTTGGCCGGGCTAAGCAACAACTCAATGTCCGTCATCTGTATTATGGGTAATCACAAGGGTGTGGATACGTGTGCCTACACACCGGCGTTAGGCGGGACTCCCTCGCCGTTGGACATGGCACGCTACACCACTGGTCTGAGCTTGCAGGGCGGACCGGGCTATGGGGAGAACCGGGAAATGTGGATGGACACGGACCCCTCGCTGCT
>JALGTI010000459.1 GCA_029821455.1 Candidatus Zipacnadia bacterium
GGAGCCAGGACCATATAGGTGATACCATAGATAGTGTCAATGCGGGTGGTGAAGACCTCCATCTGCTTGTCGGGGTGACCGTCAATCTGCAGACTGAAGCGCACACCCTCCGAGCGGCCAATCCAGTTCTCCTGCATCACCCGTACCCGCTCAGGCCAGCGATCTAGCAGCCGAATATCATCCAGCAGCCGGTCGGCGTACTCAGTGATGGCGAGAAACCACTGGCCGCCAGCGCGTTTCGGCACGACTGGAGTGTGGCAGCGCTCGCAGGTGTCGCCCTCCAGCTCCTCATTGGCCAGCACTGTCTGGCAGGAGGGGCACCAGTTCACCATTGCCTCGCCCCGGTAGGCCAGTCCCGCCTCATACAGCCTCAGGAACAGCCACTGGGTCCATTTGTAGTAATCTGGGGACGAAGCATTGATCTCGCGCGACCAGTCATAGCTGATGCCCAGCCGATTGAACTGGGCCTTCATATTGGCGATGCACTGGGCCGTCCACTCGGAGGGATGGATTTGGCGCTCGATGGCTGCATTCTCAGCCGGCAGCCCGAAGGCGTCCCAGCCCATCGGGTGCATCAAGTTATGCCCGCGCATCACCTGATAGCGAGCCACCACATCTCCGATAACATAGGCACGCACGTGGCCCATGTGCAGATCCCCGCTGGGATAGGGGAACATATCTAGCAGGTAGAACTTGGGCTTGTCGTCGCTGCGGGCGCTCTGATACAGCCCGTGCTCAGCCCAATAGTGTTGCCATTTGCTCTCAATTGCGGAAGCGTCGTAGTTATCGGCCACTATCAAGTACTCCTCGTCTTCCGAGATGATTGCAAGGGTCTCGTGGCACAGGCATGGTTCGATGAACTCACCATGGCCTGAGCTTGCCGAAGGCCAGGAAGCCTGCGCTCGCCCTTGACGATGGTAGGGTAAGCTTCTCCTTCGACTAGCTCAGGACGGTGAGCTTGCCGAACCGTCGAACCGCAGCTTGCCTCCGCTGCCCGAGTTTTCTAAGTAGTCAGAATAACCTTGCAGCTATTATACCTGTCGCCAGGATTATCGCCAAGAATGCGCCTGCAATAAGCAGGCTGCGCCGCTCCTGGGCGCTGATGACGAAGGCATCGTGATTTGCTAGCAGGAAGCCGACAACGATGAAGGGCAGCAGCGGTAGTGGGCCAACGGGCGAGAATAGCACCACGAACATACCGACAACGATGGCCATCAGCACGCCCCAGAAAGTGCGTTGGAGGTTCAGTCCAAAGCGTGCTGCCGCTGCGAAGAACAGAGCGGCGAAGATGATGTCGCCCAGGCCCATTACTGCAACAAATGATAGCCCGGCTATACCCTCTGTGCCGCTGGCCGACCCCAGTTTCGGTATCGCAACTGACAGCTTCTCAACTAGCTTTGGCGCGTACTCCAGTGCCTTGCCAGTTGGGCCCCAGAAGACGGTATAGATGTCGGCCAGGGCCGCCACTAAACAGACGGGCAGCAGCAGATTGCGCTCACGCACAATCCGGGCGATGAACTTGCCCAGACCCACACAAGCTAGCAGAAACAGTACGGAACTGGCCGGGCCGGCTACAGCACGTTCAATATCGCCACGCAGAGCGACCAGGGATAGCAGATGCCAGCATAACCCCAATCCCAGCGTTGTGTAAGCCTCTTCCCACGCCCGCATCTGAACCTGTGCAGCGGCGACCACCAGAGCCAAGGAGACCACGGCAAATAGCAGGGTCGCTACCACAGTGCCTGCGACGGGCGGCAATCCGCCGATAATTGGCGTGAGGCCCAGGACTGCATAGCAGATAACCGCGTAGAGCATTACGCGGTCCACTGCGGTCATTGTCCGGGTGTCTTTTACAGGGGTCTCTAGCATTGCCAATTCGGTCTCCACTGTCGTGCAAATATGGCGGCGCGCTTCTGGGCAGGCTGCGGCCTTCATCGTGGCATTCGAGTTAGCTTGAGCCTGTGGGGGTCAGGTACACTCTTCGACCGATATGATGGTGCCACCCTCGACGGATTGCTGGGTTATCTGGCGACACTCGTCAAAGGCAAGCTGAAGGCTGATGATGTTCTGGCAATTGGCCCCCACCAGCTCCTTGCGCAGCATGTAACCGACTGCATGCTCTTCCTTCTCGATCCTGGCAGCAATATGCTCACCACATTTGGCGCACTCGACCACAATGCGCACGGCCGGGGCCGTTCCGTGACTGTCGTTGGCCTCAGTTCCCAGCAGCGCATCGCGCAGCCTTTCGATTAGCTTTCCCATACATAACCCCCAAATCAGTTTGCCTCGCGGCGTCAAATTGGGCCACTGGAGGCTATTGAGCTTTCCGCTCGGGCAGCTTGCTTGAGGTCATTATAGTGCGCCTCCGAGGACTGTCAAGCGCACTTGCGATTACTCTCATACCGGGCCAAAAATGCCCAGCGGCCGGCAACGCGCCGACCGCTGGCTTGTTATCTGGGCTAGGTTGGCCTATTCCGCCAGCAGAACGCCTCGACACTGCCTACAGGTAAGTGGCGCTGCCCAAGGTGCCCTCGCCACCGCCGGGCATATTGCCTGTGTGTCCGGGGATGGCGTTGTTGTCCTCATACCACGGGGTCTCGGGCCGCCCATCGTGGCTGCGAGCATAGTTGTAGGCCTCTACCATCGAGACCTTGCCATTGCCGTTGGCGTCAGCGTTCACCGGGCCACTGCCGTCAGGCTTGTTGCCGGTCAGCGCGGCGAAGAAATGGAAGGTAAACTCGCCAAAGCCGCCACCGGTGTATGACCAGGAGACCTGGACTTCGCCGGAGGACGCCATTACGATCCTGTTGGGGCCAGTCAGTTCGTCCAGGAAGCCGCCGCAGAAGCACTGCTTCATCTGAAAGGTCATCTTGGAATAGTTGGTGATCTTGTTGACCTCGGCGGCGAACTGGTCGTCGCTGATCTTCTCGCCCCACAAGGAGAGCGTCTCGTCAACGGACAGTATGTCGGTCTTGTCGCCGTCGCCGTTGAAGTCACGGTTGTAGGCGGCCTCCGAGATGTTATCACCCTCGTCGCCGCTGGTGTCAATGAACCCTCCGTAGATGCCCGGACCGTAGCCGGCGATGGCAGCCCCCAGGAAGCCCCCCCCGTGGTCATTGGTCATAACATAGAGGGTGTCATTGCTCGTCATTTTGCCAGCCAACTCGTTGAAGACAGTGGTGATGTTGGCCTTGGAGGCGGAGTAGTCTACCGGCACGCTGGCATCGCGGCCGGTGCCGTTGGCGTAGAGGACGTAGATGTTCGCGTCCGTGTAGCCGTGGGAGAGAAGGATGTTGTACATTGTCTTGAGGTCGTTCCAGTACCGCGCATGGTTGTTTGCCGCGTTACCCCCACCGAAGATGAGTACCGCATACTCCCTGCGGATGAATAGCCGGCCAGGAAGCACCACATAGGGGTACTTGAGGACAAGCCTGGCCTCGCGGGCGAGGGCGAGCTGGATGCGTGCATGCCTTCCAATCACGCTCACCTCGCTATCCGCACTTGTCTGGAGGATGATCAGCTCGTCCTGCATCCAGGCAGGGTCTTGGCCACCAGGTTGCCGCGCTAGGCCCTGGATTTGGATCCTGTCTCCCGACTTGACCCCCGCTGGGGCCGGGCCGGACAGCACGATGTACGATTCCGGCGGCATCATCATATCGCACTGTGTGCGTTGGATGTTGTCAACCAGCAATCGCACCGAGCCGTCATAGAAGTAACCCGACAGCGTCACCTGCTTACCCAGCAACTGCAGCCGGTTTGGCCCCTTGACCTGCTGGATGTTACGGGCCAGAAGCTGCTTTTGCGTGGTCCTGGGTATCAGGATCCGGGGCGGGCCCTGAGCCAGGACGGGCAGCGCGATGGCCACCAGCACAACAACGGCCAACATAAAACGGACACTACGGTTCGTCATGTCTGCACCTCCTGTTGTGTTAGTGTTAGTAGCCTATTCGCCACAAGGCCGGAAGATTCCTCCCAAGGGAAAA
>JALGTI010000070.1 GCA_029821455.1 Candidatus Zipacnadia bacterium
CGTGACGGGCAGGCGATGCTAGTAACATGGGCCGACAGCGATACCGAGGTTGAGGTGAAACTGGACCAGTCAGCGGAGGCTGAGACGATTGACTGGCTGGGGCGGCGTATCGCATTGGAAGGCGCCAGCGCACAGTTGAGCATCGGCCCCTGCGCCCTGGCTATTATTGGGGTGGATCAGCGCTACGTGGCTGGCGCTTTGGGCGCCTTCTGTTCCCTACAATTGGACACGCCGGCTGGCTTTGAAACAGAGCGCGATTTTGGGTACATCAGCACCTTGCGCCGGGACCTCGATTCACGGGGTGGGATTGGATGGGCCAGACAATTCGAGGAAGCCGTCCAGTGGGCCTGTGAGGTGATCCGTGAACGCCCCACTGATACCCCCCGTGTGCTGGGAGTGCTGCAGCAGATGGTCCACAACCAGATGCTTGCCACGCTGAACTGGACGGGCAATTACCCCAGTCTCTGCAAGCGCGCCAACCCGGTGCTACACCGGCTCAGTAAGATCACGCGGGCGCTGGGAGCGATGGCCGATGCCTACGCCGCCGCTATCCCCGACCTGCGCGCCTCGCCGGCAGAACTGCGGGCAGCACGAGAGCAACTGGAGCAGACGGAGGCCGCTGCCTTCCGCCGCTGTCCGGATGGCACCGTTCCGCGTGCGCGTGTGCTCCTTGACCTTGCCTGGCAGCAGTTGTCTGTGGCTGAACACAGACGGGGACCTGGCTCCCTGCTGGCAGCCAAGGGCCTCACCCAGGCAGCACAGAAGATGTTCGCCTTTGATGAGGCGGTCAATTATGAGGTCTTCGCCGTGGCTGATTTCCCCTCTGCCACGCATTTTGTCAAGCGCATCGCATTTGTGCCAGGCCAGGAGCATATCTTCCAGGTGCGCGTCTATAACTATACCGGAGCCGAAGTCTCTGGAATGATAACTTGGACGCTGCCAGAGACGTGGTCAGCCAGCGAAACGACGGCTGAGTTCGCCGCACCAGCAGCCGGCTACAGCGACCCAATTGATTTCACCGTCACCATTCCAGGCGAGCCGACACCGTGGGTGACAAAGATGCTGTGGACCGCTGCCGGCAGCATCCCCGTGGAGTTACCCGAGCCGCTCGCCGTTAGTGGCTCCCCATCCCTCAGCGGGGAACTGAGCGACGGGCGCAAACTGCCCGTGTTTGCCTACGACGTCGGGGTTGGCGAGTGGACCGAGGCGCCCTGACCTGCCTATACGGACATCCCCTTGATTGTATTTGATAGTTCCTGCAATCTTCCGTTGGAAGGTGTTTCATCACGCCCCCATACATCACGATCTGCAGGGCGCGATGAATCGCGCCCCTACAAGACTCCACCAGGCGGAACTCTTCTGGCTTCGGACACGTCAATACGTGTGTTGATATTCTATCTGGTTATCCAGGGAGGGACGCGGTTGCGATGCGCGGTCTACGCCTATTCGCGTTATGTGTTGTTATGCCGGCTCTTGTGCTCGGCTGCGGGGGTAGCGAGCTGTTTACCAGCGGGAAGGTGGGCGGGTATCTGTACCAGGCTGATGCCGGGTTGCCTACCTTCATCCGCCTGACTATGACGAACGGCAGCATCAACCCGGCTGACGTGCACGCCTGGCTGATCTATCGTGGACCATCGCCCGGCTTCCCGGCCGAGGCCGACAGTTCAGACTATCTGGTTGCAGTGCTGCGCGCCTCCGAGCCGATCTTCTACGACGACGATGCTCAATACCGCGCCGGATTGTCAGCGGCCTTTACCTTCACGTATCTGGGCTACGACGGCCAGGAGACCGCGACGGTGAATATCGCCTATAACCACCTGGCTCTGACAGCGGGCCAGACCTACTACTACAAGTTCCGGCGCATCGTGGACCCTAACATTGTCATCCCACCCCCGGCTCAGACTGCTCAGGTCGGCGTGGGCTTTGAGGTTGACCCCAGCAGTGCCGTCGGGCAGCCAAGCCCGGCGGTAGGGCCCATCACCTACTTGGAGCCGGTCACGTTGCTGCAACCCAGCGATGGCGTGCGGACCGTCAACCCTAACGTGATTGATTTCTCCTGGCAGCCGACGAGTGGGGCGACGGACTACCGCCTGGAGGTTAGTGCCAGCCGAACGAATTGGCAGGGACTGGCGTACCGCGCGGACGAGCCGCACACCGGGGGTCTGACCATCGTGCACAGGTTTCAGACCAGCGGGACCAGCCCGTTCAAGTCAACTCAGCCCTACTACTGGCGGGTTGGCGCGCGGGTCGCGGGCCAGCGCGCACCGGTCTCGGGCTCGAGCAGGGGTTACATCTACAGCCAAGTACGCAGCTTCTGGGTACCCCCAATGCCCCCACCCCTGTGAGGATACTGATACTCCTCAGTCAACTTCTCTTCCTTGGGTGATAAAGAACAATTCGCCGGCCGTGCGGTGAGGAGTTGGAACTTCAAAACAGATGAGGGTTTGCTGGTCCGCCCATTCATGGAAGTCGCCACGCAAGCCCCCACTTGGTTTCCGGCCTCACCTGTGTTCTAGGGAATACCTATAGCGCATTCATACGCACGCTCCGGGTATCTACGTCACGAACCTAGCTTTCGCGGTGCTATAGATGCTGTCGCAACTCTCAACAGAATAGCTATCGTCAGCGAACGTAGCATCTAGTCATCAAGACGGCCGCGAGCGCGAGAAGTTGCGCTCTAGCCTTGACAAGCATCGTTGTCAGGCTATAATTTGTGTGACAACCTTGGCTTCTGCCGCCTCAGTCGACGCATTCGCGTGAGGTAGGTAAATAGTTGCGTCAAGCAACGCGCAGGGAAGGAGGTGTACTCTCAGATCTAGCGAAGAAGGTCCGTAGGCGTAGGCTCAACAAATCACTGATGGGAAAGGAAGATGGGTGATGAGCAGACAATTTGTCTGGGTGTATTTTGTTGTTGCAGCAGTCGTGGCAGTTGTGCTTGCTGGCTGCGGTGGGAACGCCATAGGGCCTCCTGCAGGAGGCGGAGATGACACGGTCACAACGTACAAGATTGACGAATACGTTGGAGACGGCGGTGGAGCTAAGACCACGCCGGAGCTGACGTCTGGGGAGGTCACGCCCGCAGGCGGGGACACCACCTTGGCCCCAGGCGCGCCGGTCAGGTGGGGGACAGTACCGTACCGCCGGACCCAGTGGTATTCGTTCATGGCAAAGAGTGGGCGCCAACTGGTCACCCTCCAGCCCTTGGAAGAGAGCGACCCTGATCTGTACTTGCTGGCCCCCACTGGAAACGCCCCCTACGACATAGAGTGTCTGGAGTTTAGCAATCGGGGCTTGCCCGGTGAGTTCTATGGCCTGGCACCGGACTGGGTGTGCTACAACTTCCGGGAGGTGTTCACCCTTCGGTTCAACGTGGCAGTGTTCGGGTATGGTAAGCCGCCCGGCAACCTCAACCCTTACACCATCGAGATGGATATACCGGGGGCTATCGCTGCTGGAGGAGCGGTCAACGGCATTCCCTTGGGTGCCGGCGACAGCGACTGGTACCATATTGTGGTTGCGCCGGGGCTTCCCTACACCGTTAATGTCGTCGCAGTTGCCGGTATCGGTGACCCGGACCTGTACGTGTACGGTGAGAATTCGACCCAGTTTGTCGCCAGTAGCACGTTGGCCGGCAACGACTCAGTCTCGTTTACAGCGTACCCTGGCTATATGGAAGATGGCCAGTGGTACCACGTTCGCGTCTACGGGTTCAGCGCATGTACCTACAACATTAATGTGACTAGCCCATAGCGCTAGCGTCGAAGACCTCTGCACACGTGTCTAGGCGGCACACTTGTGGCCACAAGTGTGCCGCCTACTGCTGAGTGGTGAGCAATGGGCGAAGAGCAAGCCAGTGTTGCATCCAGCCCCGGAACATGCGGGCTGTGATGATCCGACAGTTTTCAAAGGAAGCCTGTGGGTGTTCAAGATGGGAGCGCACTGGCGCGACCTGCCGCATGAGTATCCCAGGCCCAGCACTTGTTGGCGGCGTCTCCAGCAATGGGAGAAAGTGGGCACAGCAAACAGCCCGGTCAGGCCCCCCCGGGGTTACTGCAATGCACCCTTTAATAACAGCCCTTTGCCTGTCTTGACAACCGCGTCCACCTAATACTCCCACTATCATCAAGGAGGGCTAATCGTGCAACAGATGAAATACGAGGAGATGCGCCCTCACGAGCTGGCAGCAGGGCACGACGGCTGGACCGGCTGAACCTGTCTAGCTACCTGAGACTCTTGCAATCAGTCCGTAGTGACAGAAGCACTGACAAGGCACAAAACGGATACCGGGCGTCTCTAGCTGTGGAATCTCGCAGGATCGGCGAGCCCGGCCTGGGCTTTTCAGTCATTGGCCTTGGCAACGCGGGCATGAGCAGGCCAAGAGTAGGGCAAGCTTCCAGCTTGCCGGCCAGAGGCCTGAGCCCATGCACAGGCTGGAAGCCTGTGCTACCCAGAGAAGTATTGGAGGAGAGTTCTGATGACTTATGAGCATGGTGTGTGGGGGGCCGCGCTTCTGTTGATGAGCGCAATGACGACCGCCTCAGGGCAGCAGAATCCGATCACCGGGCTCAAGCCACTGTCTACGCAGACGGTTCTGGTCCGCAACGGGGAGGCGCAAGCCTCCATCGTGATGCCGACAGACACGTCAGGACAACAGGCAGCCCGGCACTTGCAGGAGGAACTGCGCGCGAAGACTGGCTGCACTGTGCCGCTCATTGGGGATATCGAGGCGTGGGACACCTTGTGGGGTAAGCAGAATCTGATCGTGGTCGGTAACTTGATGACAAACAAGGTCTTTGCCATGCTCTACTGCTTGCACTACGCCTGCGCGGACGGGGCCTGGCCTGGGCCGGATGGTTATGAGGTGCGCACCATCTGCGACGCTCGCGCTCTGGGGCAGAATATACTGGTTCTGGGGGGAAGCGATGCTGCAGGCGTGAGGGCAGCAGTGGATGCATTCCTGCAAAGGGTGCAGTCCGGCGCCAGCCTCGTGCTCGATCACTTCATTGACACCCGGATTGATGGTGCGCCGTTCGAACCACTCACTGACCAAGAAATGGCCGAGCAGAGTGGGAGTGCCATCTCTCGCGCTGTGAGCCACGCGGTGAACTACTATCGGACCGGTAACCTCCAGTACGCTGAACTGGCGAAGCGTGCCTACCTGGACTTCGCCCAGGATATGGCCCTCATTGGGACCATAGGCTACACCTCCGGGTACGATTGGATAGGCATCGGCTGGGACTTGCTGGAGGAGGCGCCGGTCTTCACCGACGAGGAGCGCCTCACCATCATCAACGGACTGGTCACTTTCATGGAGAAGTCCGTGAACGCTCGAGCACCCATCCAAGACCAGCCGCGTCCGTTCCACGGCGTAGACATGCAGACGGTCCACATTTATGATACGGCACGCTACTTCGAGGACAACTACCCCAACCTTGAAGTAGCTCGCAAGATCATGGACCGGGAGCGTCTCTACTGGTCGGTGCAGAACCGCTACTGGACGCAGCTTAATCAGTCCTCCTGGTACGAGGGCTCCGATGGCGGATATATGATTCAGTACGCTGTACAGGCGCTGGACTTCGAATGGCTTGAGACAGGACGTTTTAGGAAGTGGCTGGAGTACTACTTCTCAGCATGTGACAACCGGGGCTATATGAGCGGTTTTGGTGACTCCGGCTGGGGCAGCATCCATCCCTATGCGTCGTGGGCGCTCCAGGTAGGTGCGTGGTATTACGGAGAGGGCTGGATGCAGTGGATGGCCGATCGCAGTCAACTTCCCCGGCGCGGCGGCTTTAATCTGGGCCACTCATTCTACACCGGGACCGTGAAGCCCAAGCCGCCTGTACACCTGGGCGACTTGTACCGCACCGAGCTTGCTGACTGGATGTATGAGATGCGCAAGCCTGAGTTCCCCCAGGAGAGAGCTTTCAACAAGATTTCCATACAGGATGGGTACGAACCCGGCGCCGCCTATTTGCTGTTAGACGGCACGGGTAGCTATGCACACGGACACCCTGCGACGAACCAAATCGTCTGCTTCACTAAGAATGGCAACTACTGGCTCTACCCCAGCGGCTACATGATCTTCCAGATCGTGGAGCACAATGTCATGGGCGTCTACCGGAACGGCGCGGGAGGTGATATGCCGTCGCTAGCTGAGCTGCATCACTGTGTCCAAGTGCCAGGCGGCAAGTTCGTGCAATCCGTGGTGAACGGATATAACGGAGCCGATTGGTCGCGCAGTCTGCTCTGGCGTGACGGAGGAACAGTGGTGGTCATAGACCGTGCGACAGCTCGCGAACCAGGTAGCTACGGGTTGCAACTTGTCTGGCGGTGTAACCCGTATGAGGTTGACCACGCGGCTCGTACGGTCCACACTGCGCCAGGGGAACGAGGGGCCTTCCACCTGCTGAACGCCGATAGCAGCACACTTGGCGTCAAGGATACCGCGGCGTTCGGGACTGCGCTCTACGAGTCTACCTCGGTGAACCTGGCAGCCGACGAGAGCTACACATACCGCAACCTGTTCTTCGTGACCGAGCCGGACGGCGAGCGAGCTTGCGCCATCGCACCCCTTGACGAGGGGGCGGTGGTGATCCTGGAGGAAGAAGGCGTATCAGTGGCAGGAGCGGGGCCCCTCAATGCGAATGACGGACTCTCGACAGACGCCGCGCTGTTTTGGGTGAGCGCTGAGCGAATCTGCCTTGTGAATGGGACGCGGTTCCAAGCTCCCGGCCTTCAGATCAATGCCGGTGCGCCGGTCTCTTTGACGCTGGATCTGGCACAGGGCGAACTGACCGTCAACCCCCCAAAGGGTGAGCCGGCAACGGTGACTGTCACATTGAATGGCAAAGCCGCGAGCATGAAGGCCCGGCCGGGACCAAAGGCACGCCGTCGCGGTCGGGTCGACTGCGCAAGGGCAGCAAAGCAGTTAGATCGGACGCTCGAAACCGTCTGGCAGCGACAGGCGCCGGAGATGCAGCAACTTGCCTCGGGAACTGCCGTGACTGTGCCGGAGGCTCCATTGATAGCGCAGTGGCAAATAACAAACGACCAGTTCGCCGCTCTAGGCAAAGGGGAGTCGACCGCCCCTGTGCCAGGTACGAACATGGTGCGCACTTGCGACCTCGACGGCGACGGGACGCTGGAAATCCTGGCAGCGCGCACCGACAAGCGCCTGTATTGCCTCAGCCAGGATGGGGCAGTGCACTGGACCTTCGAGGCCCCCGCACAGGTCTGGGATGTCTGCGCTGATGATGTGGACGGCGACGGGAAGCTCGAAGTGGCATTCGTCTG
Source organism: Candidatus Zipacnadia bacterium (assembly GCA_029821455.1). Taxonomy (GTDB): domain Bacteria; phylum Armatimonadota; class Zipacnadia; order Zipacnadales; family Zipacnadaceae; genus JALGVG01. The sequence continues at coordinate 7,294 of JALGTI010000070.1, forward strand.
TGCACCGAGTGCTACTGCCAGGAGTGACTCGTTCCTCTACCTGCTAGACAGCAAGGGCAGTGAACGCTGGCATACCCCCTGTCCCGGCGGATACTGGAATTGGCGGGCCACCGGTGTCTCCTCGCCGCGTGGGGGGGCGCCGGGCGCGTTGCTTCTGTGCTGGATAGGGGACTTCAGCGGCGATGGGCAGAAGGAAATCGGCTGCGCTGCTCGCAATATGTTCGTCTACAACTATGGCCCCTCTGGCGAAGAACGCTGGGAGGTTATGTGCCCATATCACCGGCCGCTGTCTTGGCGAGTAGCCGACCTCAACGGAGACGGAGTCCAGGAGTGTGTGGTGGCTACGGACTTCACCACAGTGGCCTATCGAGGCGACGGCAGTAACGTCCCCGACGCCTTCCTGCCCGCGACCGAAGCGGTTGTCACCAGAGGATCGGGCGCGTTCTCCATTAGCCGACCTGGGCCGGCTCTCGACATTGCGGACCTGAAGAGTGACGGCCAGACCTGGATTATCAACGGCACGCGAACAGGGCTGGTAAGCGCCACGCCTTACGACCACGAGGCCACCAGTGGCCAGCCGCAGTGGGATTTCAACACCGGTGCGACGGTGGATGTGGTGAAAGTCGTCGAGATTGGTGGTGAGAAGCGCGTGCTGGCCGGGTCACGCAGCATGTCAGTGTACTGCCTGGATGCCGGGGGGCAACTTCTGTGGCATAACTGTCTGGGCGAGATGGTGCGCTGCATAGCCGCTGAGGACTTCAACGGCGACGGACAGCCGGAGATCCTGGTTGGCTGCGACGATGGTCGCATCTATCAGCTAGACACCGCAGGCAACGTAATCGGGGCAATCTCACTGCACAGCCCGGTGCGGCTGTTAGTACCGATCGCTGGGCCTCCTGAATGCCCGTTGCATCTGCTCGCCAGCACCTGGAATGGGACCTTGCATGCCCTGCGTTGGAACACCGACTAGGCGCATCCGACCTCCGTGGTTGCGACTAGCCCGTCGCGAGCCACAGTAAGTGTGCCAGCCTCAACCTGCCAATTAGGTCAGGCTACGAGCTGCAGATGGTTAGCGCCGAGCTGCGTAAAACCAGCGAGATAATCCAAGAAGTATAAGCGCCATCTGCTGCACAACGGCTTCACCATCCGGGAGGTTCAGGAGCTGTTAGGGCACAGCGCCGTGTCCACAACGCAGGTCTACAGCCACGTCAACGCCCAGGGCCTGCCGGAGAAGATCCACGGCCGGGTGCAGGCCGAGGAGCTACAAGCTGTAGCAGACGAGCTCGCCAGGCAGTCGAACATTCCCTCAAGAACCCGCCCCGAAAAACTGCGCAAACCGGGCTCTCTTACCCCTACCCAGCGGCCCGGAGGCGCTCAGAAGCGTTTCTCGCGAAAACAGGCCTACTGTGGCTGGCTCCTTGCAGTGCAGGAACGCCACGGCATTTCGTGGGAGGAAAGAGCTCGTGAAGTCGTCGCAGAGACACCGAAAGAACCGCGGCAAGAATGGCCTAGGAATTAAGCGCTGGTAAGTTCCGTAGGCCAGTCATAAACAGCCAGCACGAAGAGGCATTGATGTCACCCCCGCAGAATGTCACAATAGCTGACACCCGTATGGCAGTATGGAAAGAGGGATCGCGTGAAAGGTGCCATGATTAGCTGGCAAGCATCGGGCAAGGGGGGCGCGGTCGCGGCAGGAGGCAGTGAAGCTGTCGCGGCGGGCCTCCAGCTCCTCGAGCAGGGGGGCAACGCCGCCGACGCCGCGGCCGGTACGCTGCTCGCACTCGCCATAACCGACTACGGCTCCTATGCCATCGGCGGGGAGATCCCATTCATTATCTATGATGCGAACAAGCAGCAGGTGAAAGTCCTCGGCGGTGTGGGCCGGGCGCCGCTGAACCAGAATGCCATCGACTGGTACTATGCGAACGATATCCCAGACCAGGGCAGCTATAAAGCCATGCCGGTGCCAGGCGCGGTGCATCTGTGCCTAACCGCACTGGAACTGTACGGGACGAAGAGTTTTGAACAGGTGGTGCAGCCGGCGCTGGCCCTGCTCGACGCCGGATGGAGTTGGTGGTACGCGAAAACAGCAGCAACGCTGCGGAAGATGGTCGAGCGGGAACAGCACACGCGGGGCACCAGAGAAGAAAAATTGCGGGCGGCGAGGGACCGGTTCTACAAGGGCGACATTGCCGACGACCTGGTCGCCTGGTACCAGGATGTTGGTGCCTTGCTGCGCAAGGAGGACCTGGCGGCGCACGTGACCCCGGTGGAGGACCCGGTCTCGGTCAGTTACCGGGGCTACATCGTGCATAAGTGCGACACGTGGACACAGGGGCCGGTGCTATGTCAGACTCTACGCCTTCTGGAGGGCTACAATTTACAGAGTATGGGGCATCTTTCTGCGGACTACATCCATGTCCTTACTGAAGCGATGAAGCTAGCCTACGCGGACCGCGACATGTACTACGGTGACCCCGTCTTTGCGGACGTGCCGATGGCGGAGCTGCTTTCAGACGAATACACGAATATCCGCCGGGGCCTCATTGACATGGCGAACGCGTCCTTCGACAGGCGGCCAGGTGATCCGTATAACATACAGCCGGGTGAGAGCAAACACGACCCCAGCGGAAACTCGGTCCGAACCCCGATTTCAGACACGACCACTTGCGTGATTGCTGACCGCTGGGGGAACGTAGTGGCGGCTACGCCGAGCTGTAACCTTTGTGGAAATCAGCCCGACCCGACGACGGGGGTCGTACAGGGGAACCGGCTCAGAAGCCTGAACACCACGCCTGGGCATCCCAACTGCATCCAGCCGGGCAAGCGGCCCCGCGTCACGCTTACACCGACGCTGGTTACCCAGAACAGCAAGCCGGTAGTCGCCGTCAGTGTAGCGGGCGGTGACCTGCAGGACCAGACCACCCTCAATGTGCTGCTTAACCACATTGAGTTTGGCATGCTGCCCGAACAGGCGGTGACCGCCCCGCGCTTTAACACGGACCATATGGAGAACTCATTCGACTCCGATCCGGACCGCGACCGGGCTTTTATGTCGCCAGGGAGCATCCGGGTCCATACCACCGTCGCAAGTCGGGTCCAGAACGAACTGAAGAACCGCGGGCACAATCTTTCCACAACGTCGGAGGCGATCGCAGCCCCAGTCATGATCTATATCGAACAGGACACTGGAATCATCCACGCTGCCGGCGACCCGAATGCCAGGCGACACGCGGGGGCACTGGACGCTCTCTCCCCCACTCCCGTGGCGGGTCGGACTGAGTCGTGAGCGTCTTCGACCCGGACCGTTCGATAACGGCCACACAGATAGCATAGACAGCACGCTCCATGGCGGGATCACGAGCTATTGATGAATCAGTTGTGTCCAACCACTGTCGTACGGTTGGGCGCGATTGCGATTTGCCCACAGCCGATGTGGATGATATGCCCTCCCGTGGCTGCGTCTATCCACTTAACAGCAAGTTCGCTAGGCGACAGCGGCCACTCCCGTTACTCTATGCACCCGTAAATGAACCCGTCGTCGCAGCCGGCGACAATTTCGAGACTGCCGTCGCCGTCCAAATCGTCGGCAATAACCTTCGTCACGTTGCCCTCGACGGTGAAAGTGCCGAGGATGTTGCTATCGGCGTCAATGACACGCACCATTCCGCCCTCGGTGGCGACGATAATGCAGGGTGTCCCGTTGCCATCAAGGTCCGCGACAAGCAGGTCCAGTATCGCTTCACCGACGTTCCGCGCCCACAGAATGTTGCCTTCGGCATCTATGACCAGGAGGTGGAAGTTCTTGGAGCCTGCGATCAACTCGAGCTTGCCATCACCGGTGAGGTCGGCCAGGGCTACCTGACTAACCTCAGCACCCATAAACTTCGTCCACAACTCTTCGCCCTCTAACTCCTCACAATGCACCCCACCGACCCGAGAACCGGCGATGAGCTCGGAGATGCCGTCACCGTTCATGTCACCGGCCGCCACGCTCATCGCCGCGCCGTGATAGCCCACGTCAACAAAATCCACCTGCTTGCCGTCAGGGCCAAACAGATTGGCCGTGCAGTACTTCGTTCCGATCAGTGCCCCGCGCTTGCCATCACCTAACTGGGCAAATGTGATAGATGTGGAGGGATGCGCCCAGTTGAGTGCCTTCCATACCAGCTTGCCGGTATCGTCGTAGCAATAAGCGAACCAGTTGTCACTGCCGATGACGATTTCAGCATCACCATCGCCATCGGTGTCAGCGCACTTGACCACCCGGACCATCCCGGTCTTGGGTTCTCTCTCCGGGTACGCCGCGTCAGCGGGAGTTAGCACTGACCAGAGCTCTTCCCCCTGGTAATCGAAGCAGTA
>JALGTI010000460.1 GCA_029821455.1 Candidatus Zipacnadia bacterium
CATGTGCTCGAAGCCGGTCCCCCCGCGCAACCTGGCCGTCTCATCCACTCCCAGTGCCACCTGGTGATGCATCCAGGGGGTGAAGGTCAGAGGCCGGTCCGAGTCGTTGGTGTAAGTGTAAGCTAGTTCAACCCCCGTCTGTCCTGGGCACACGCGGAAGGTCTTAGTAATTACCAGGTCCTGCAACAGCGGTTGCAGCATCCGGCGGCGGAAACTTACGTATGCGCCATTGGCATCCACACCGTGGTCAACTAGCTCATAAACACTCTTTGAGTCGCCTGGGAAGTGTGCCGGTGTCGGCACCCAGAACTGATCGTTGCAGAGGCCCCCGTTCCAGGTGGTGTCCTCGACCCACTTGGTTAGCTTGCGCCCGTATGGTCTGTTTGCCGTTTTGTAGGTTCGTCCTCGGCCCGTCAGGTGTCTGCACCAGCCCCACTTGACATCCGTGTCCCTTCGCAAGCCGCTTGCCCTCCAGGGGAACGACTGTTACTGACCGGCGATACCGGCTCTCTATCTCGCCCTGGCTCAGGACCGGCGCCTCCGGCGCTTGGTCACGCGGGACAAGCCGATACAGCGACACCCCCCAGTCGGCGGGAGTGGTGAGAAGCACGCCGGCCGCCAATTCCTGCGCGGTGAAGTGTGGCCGCCTGTGACTGGCGCCCACTATTCGCTGTCCGGAGACATCATAGATTGCCCAATCGCCCTTGAGGCCTGGAAACGCTGCGCGGTAGAAGGCAGGCCGGTCGAGGTCGAAGTTGAAGACCGCTAGCAAGCGCTGGCCGTTGTGTTCGAGGACCCGCGTGAGCAGGTGCCTTGCCGATGGCGGGGAGGCCAGGCGCTTGCCGCCGGCCTCAATGAACCTGGTGTCCAGCGGAGCGATGTGGCACAGAGACGGGTCGCGCGTGCCGTCCAGCAGGATATCCTCGGTCTCTGCTATTTCCCGGCAGGCCTTGGCCACCGCTGCCCAGTGCCGGGCGCCCCAGTTGACCGGATAGTAGCCCGCCCCGGCCCCACCCACGGCGCAGGCTAACAGTTGCGCCCTGGTCAGCCCCGGATCACACTCCACCATTGATCTCTCGTACAGGTCGCCTTGTCCGACCAGCGTGACGGCAAACTCAACGGGCAAGGTCTTGTTGACCGCCTCGACCTGCTCCAGCAGATAGCGCGGCGAGTCCAGCCCATAGTAGTACCACATGGGCATAAAGATGTCGAAGTAGCGCTCGCCACCAGATTGGAGCCAAGGGCAATAGACCAGATACTGCGGGGTGCCATCGTCGTTGGTATGCCACAGAACCTGCTGGCACATCCGCGTGTCGGGATCGTTCGGGTCTGTGGTCACGCCATTGCCCGGGAGCCATCCGATCTTAACATGGGGGTCGCTGGCATGGGCCTCCTGGTAAAGAATCCGCATTCGTTCAGTGTACAGATGGTTGTACCAGGCGCGCCATTCGGCGTGGTATCTGTCCATAATCTGCTTCGGCGTCATGCCCTCCACCGACACCCCTGACCACTCCTCGAAGGCCTTAAGGCAGCGTTCACAGAAGCACCAATCAGGCGCAGCGCGTCCCATCATTCCGGCAGTGTATTCCCAGTCCCAGGTTATCACATCGTGGGTTGAAGCCATCCCCCTGGCCAGGCCCAAAGCCTGAGCCAGGGTCTCTTCAGGATGCTCTAGCACATAGGTGGGGCAGGTGTCCTTCTGGGTGCCATCGGCGTATAAAGCTGGCGCAACTGAGGAGTCGCCCTTCGGGAAGTTGCCAACCCCCGCGTAGCCGACTTCCTCGATGGCGACCTTGATTCCGTACTTGCGCCATGTTGGGACCCGACTGCGGTCATAGTCCCATACCAGGTTCATCCCGCAGTGTCTTACAAAGCGGGCCGCCGCCTCAAGAACCTCGTCCGCAGTACGCATTCCCAGGCCTGCGGCAAACAGCCCTGTTATCATCCGCCTGGGCATCTGGCTTTCAGGGATCTTGACGAACTCAATTTCATAGCTCTGCGCGGCCTCTTTCTGGCCGTCCACCTCCAGCCACCAGCGGATTCTGGCATCCGGCCGCGTGCCGTGAGGGATTATGACGCCCGTCAAAACGAACTGCTCACTAGCCCTGCATGGGAACCTGTAGGCGACCTGCCGACCAGAGTCTAACGGCACAGTCTCAGGACGCTGGTCAGGGGCCGCATATCCGCGGAAGTAGGTCCTGCAATCCCTGGGCAGCTCCAGAACGAATGTGACGTCCTCAAGACTCGCCTCCCGCTCCGTAACACGCCCCACCAACTCCACATAGTTGGGGCCAAAATCCACAAAGTATGCTTTCCCCTCGTTGACCATCGGGAAGCCAATGGTCTCATGCTGTTGGCCCAGCACTGCGAGCGCGCTCAACATCAACAATCCAACTGTCGCCGAGACTGTCCTTGTTAGCGTCCTTGTTAGCCTCATGTTTCCCTCCTGTTCGCTAGCCCGGCTGATGAATGATCTGCCGCGCATTGAAATGCTTCACGACTACCTTCACGCCCCGGGGAAGTTGACACCCAATGACATTGTCTGGGGTCATGGAGGACCCCGGCGCTGGTCCAAAGTAGCCCCCCACTCGTCCTTTGAGAGAGGCACTGCGAGCAAGCCGTTGGAGACAGAACGTGCTCGCTTGCACACTGAATCGCAGATCATCACTGTCCTGCTTTGTGATTGGGTGGGAGACTGTTATTGCCTTGCTCCAGCTCCCCTTCCGTCGGGTAGAGTTCGCCAGCGCCGACGTCAGCGCA
>JALGTI010000461.1 GCA_029821455.1 Candidatus Zipacnadia bacterium
CGGACTGAGTTGGGGGCTGGTGACGAGGGCTTGCTGAGGTTAAACTACGGTTTTGATTATCGGGAGGAGTTCAATCTCCAAGTCATCGTGGCAGGGGAGGACCAAAGCGAGGTTTTCGAGTGTACCCAAATGCGAGTGGCCAGCCTGCTGGATGTAGCCGTTCAGGAGCCGGCTTTCCGCGGCAGCCTCCTGAGCACGGTCCCCGGCAATGACATCGTGATAGCGGGCCGGGTGAATGCAACTGAAGAGTTGCAACAGGCCACCACTGTAAGCGTGGAGCTACTGGGTACGGGGCTGACCGCTTCCGTTGAGAGTGGGGGAGTTACGCGGGGCGACGACGGTAGCCTTACTGCTACGCTGTCAGGCGCCGAGATGCTGACCGGCAAGTACAAGGCACGGGTAAGGGGCCAGCTCAAGGGCGGTGAGCACACCGTAGACCTGCCGGTTGCCCGTATCCCTGCCGGTTCCAGTGAGGTGGCCACAGATGCTCACGGCCGGCTGTGGATGCAAGGCACACCTGTCTTCCCGCGCGGCATCTTCGCTGCGACGGAGCCGGAGGACCTCACTCCGATAGCAGCGGCTGGTTTCAACTGTGCGGTTGCTCCCTACCGGCGGGCAAGTTCTGCGATGCTCAAGCGCGCCGGGGAACTGAACATCGGCGTAGTGGTGTGGGCCAATAGCCTGAACCCAGAGTTCTGGGGGAAACAGGAAGCCAGGCTGGGCGGCTTCCAGGGCCTGCTGGGCTGGTACCATCCGGTGGAAGATCCCGGGTTTAAGAAGGTTCCGCCTGATATTGCGAACGCCTTTTATCAGGAGGTGGCCGACGCCAGTCCGTATCACCCTCTGATTACCTGCCTACGCTGTCCCTCGATGGTGTCACAGTACCGAGCCAGCGGGGATGTATTGGCTGCATGGACGAGCCCTCGTCCCGGCACTGATGACCGGGTAGTCACCAGCATGATTGATGCGACTGTCGAGGCGGCTGGCTCCCGACCTGTGTGGGCGATAATTGACCTCTCGGGACTGTCGTGGTACTCGCCGGCAGACCAACAAGGCGACTCAGACCCCGCCAGACCCAGCCCCCGGCGCTTGCGGGCGATGACATACCTGGCCCTGATGCACGGGGCCAAGGGGCTTTTGTACTACGCCTTCTATGTGCCGCGTTATCGCAGCACGCCTGGGTTCCTGATACAGCGCGACGCTCCCGACCTGTGGGAGGAGCTGACCAAGCTCAATACCGAACTCAAGTGGCTGGGGCCGGTGGTGACTGAGGGCCGCAGAACCCTGCTAGAACCGCTGGCGGGGGGTATCATCCACCTGGCGCAGTTCGAGGTTGCCGGGGCCAACTATCTGATCGCCGCTAATGTGAGTGACCGCATGGCAATGACGAGCTTCACAGTGCCGGAGAGGGCCGAGAAGCTGGTCGTCCTGTTTGAGAATCGCGAGCTAGTCCCGGCCGGGCCGGGTACCTTCGCCGACAGCTTCGCACCTCACGCTGTGCATATCTACTTGGTGCAATAGACCTCTAGTCAGGTGGTGGGGGGGTCGCCAGCCAGTGGAGGGGTTCTGCGTCGCTGAGGGCCGCTGCCAGGCTTGCGGCTATACGGCAGATGGCTCCCGGCCGAGGCGAATCTCTGTAGGCCCACGACAGGACCTGAAGCGCGGCCGGCAAGCCGACATGGCCCTTGGTGCATAGGCGCCTTATCGCTGTTGCCGCCTCTTCTGTTTCCTTTTCCCCCGCAAGTGCTCGGCCATACTCCCACAATGCCTCCTGATAGCGCCCATCAGCCTCGTACAAACGCGCCATCTGCAGCGAGGCGGATGGTTGCATTCGGCCCGGCGTGCCAGCCATAGTCTGCCACGCCTCTTCGTAGTTGCCCAGCCCTACCAGCGCCTCGGCTGTTGCGGCCATCACCTCTGGGGCCTCCGCTACGTGACGCGGCAGGCTGTCCACTACCGCTAGAGCCTCCTCATACTTGCCCTGTCGCGCCAAGGCAGTCATAGCGCCGACCGCATACCGAGTATGTATACCTCTGGTAGCTAACCAGTCTTGTTCGAGGGCGGCCACCTGAGGCAGCAGGCCAATGGCCTCGTAGATGTCCAC
>JALGTI010000462.1 GCA_029821455.1 Candidatus Zipacnadia bacterium
ACTGGTCCGGGATATTGGGCGGCAACTTGAACAGGTAAGCGAGGAAGATATTTCGGTGGCTGAGCGGGCGGCGGAATTGTGCAAGTGTGACCAGACGACGATGATGATTGGGGATACGAAGCTGGGGGAGCTGCAGGGGATAATCGGTGGGCACTATGCGCGGCTGTCAGGAGAGCCTGAAGAGGTGGCCCAGGCAATCGCCGAGCACTACCGTCCCACTGGGCCGGGCGATGAACTGCCGGCGACGGTGGCCGGGCTACTGCTGAGCATCGCCGATAAGCTGGATAACCTGGCGGCGTGCTACTCGCCGATAAGCTGGATAACCTGGCGGCGTGCTACCGGCTCGGTGAGACACCGACCGGGGCCGGCGATCCATACGCCCTGCGGAGGCAGGCGCAGGCAGTGCTGGAGCTGCTGAGGGCAGCCAATTATCATCTCAACCTCGATGGCCTTATCAATGCCGCTATTAGTCTGCTGTCGGAGCCGGAGCTGAGCGGAAAGGCAGCCGAGCGTGTCCTGACGCCAGAGGCGGCGGCTGAGGCACTGAGAGAGTTGTTTGCCCAGCGGGCAGAAGCCTGGCTTGAGGACCAGGGGGTCAGCTATGATGTGGCGCGGGCGGGGCTGGGCGCTGCGTGGAGCGATGTCCTGGACGCCATCGCCCGGGCTGAGTTCCTGGCGCGGCTGCGGGAGACTGACAAGGAAGCGTTTGATACATTGGTCACCGCCGGTGAGCGGCCGGCGCGGATAACGCGGCCTGAGGGCATCCCGGCTGATGCGCAATTCGACACAGAGGTGTTCGAGCACAAGACGGAATGGGAGTTGCTGGAGGCGTTCACAGAGGCAGACGAGCAAGTATCGGCTGCGCTGGATGACCGGCCGCCGGATTACCAGGCGGCTGCGAAGGCCCTATGCGGTCTCTCCGAACCGATCCATACTTACTTTGAGGATGTTATGGTGATGGTAGAGGATGAGCGGCTGCGGAACAACCGGCTGGCGTTTCTGGCCCAGATTGATGAGCTGTTCCTGCGGCTGGCGGACTTCCTGGAGATAGTGCAGCCCGGTACAGAACAATGAGCATCCGCCAACAGATAGAACAACGGGAGCGCGAGACGCTCAGCCCCTACGCGGCTCTGGCCGCTGAATCGAAGGGCCGGGTACGAGCGGAGGAGCCGTGCCCGGTACGCACGTGTTTCCAGCGTGACCGCGACCGCATTATCCACCTGTGCCATGCGTTCCGGCGGCTGGCGCACAAGACGCAGGTGTTTATCGCTGCCCGTGAGGACCACGTCAGGACTCGCCTCAGCCACACGCTTGAGGTTTCGCAAATAGCCCGGACCGTGGCCAAGGCACTGCGGCTGAACGAGGACCTCACGGAGGCAATGGCGCTGGGGCACGATGTGGGACATACGCCATTCGGCCACGCTGGCGAGGAAGCTCTTGACGAAGTATATCGCAAGTATGTGCCGGGGGCTGAATTCAACCATACTGAACACAGCCTGCGAGTAGTGGATTTCCTGGAGCGGGATGGCAAGGGCCTCAACCTCACCCACGAGACGCGCGAGGGCATTGGCGGCCACTCCAAGGGGATGGTGGATCTGAAGGAGGCGGTGGCTGCCGATAGGTTGTCCACGCTTGAGGGGATGGTTCTGCGGGTGTGTGACCGGCTGGCTTATGTGAACCACGACCTGGACGACGCAGAACGGGCGGGATTGCTGTGCGAGGACGATATCCCCGCTGAGATACTGGACGCCCTGGGCCAGAGTCATAGCGAACGGGTCGGGACGATGGTGCGGGACCTGATTGCCAATAGCCTCGACCAGCCGCGCCTGGATATGAGCACGGAGGTGGTCGAGGCAACCGATGCGCTGAAAGACCTGCTCCTGGAGCGCGTCTATGGCGGGGAGTTTATGACCCGCGAGACGGCCAAGGTCCGGGGCATCGTGCAAGGGCTGTTCAGCGTCTATATGGAAGACGATGCTGCGTGCGCAGATGCGTTGGGCTACCTGCCGGAAGATGTGGAGAGCCGCGCGCAGGCTGTGTGCGACTATGTGGCCGGCATGACCGACCGCTTTGCCCGCGCCCAGTATATGCGCCACTTCCTGCCGTCCGGGTATCCGTCGTTTGAGGAGCGCTAGGAGCGACTGATTGTGGCGGATGTCTCGCGGGCCGGAAACCCGTGCCACCGGATACAGCATAATCCTTTCAGATAGGCAGCAGCAATCTAGCACGGAGGCAGATATGAAGCGGACCTGGCCGCTTGTTGTGACCGTCATCCTCCTTCCCCTATTCCTTCCCACTACTTGTCCGGCTCAGTTGCTGCAATTCAGCTTGTCCGGCTCAGTTGCTGCAATTCAGCGCTCATACTGCCACCCAGAGTGATATGCACATAGCAGCGGTCAGTGCGGGCGGCCGGGTGCTGCTGCGACTGCGAACCCAAACGAGCAGCGATCTGGCAGCACGGGCCGAGGCTGTCAGGCGGCGGCTCACCCAGGCAGCCATTGAGGGAGCCCAGCCAGATGATGTGACTGTGGGCAAGGAGGGGCGCGTGGTGCGGGTCAAAGTGGGTGAGACTGTCATTGTTAGCGCGGATACGG
>JALGTI010000463.1 GCA_029821455.1 Candidatus Zipacnadia bacterium
ACAAGCACTGGATAACGCTCCGGGGTCAAGTGTGTGGAGCGTCGCAGGCTTGACGAGCGTCGGAGGCAGGGAACAGTGAGCAGCTTTGCTACCAGGTGTGTCCCTTAGGGCACTCCCGGAGCCCTTTTTCCCCTTCTTTTTTCCCTTCTTTTTTCCCTTGCCAGCATCGTCGGCTGAGTTTTCCGAGGCCTCTATCACGGCATCGCCTGCGGTTGACACAGCCCGGCTTGCCCTGGTCAATAGTGCGGAGCAGGTTCCGAACACCGCGAGGACGACTACGACGAGAATGATAGCTGTCTCAACCGTCGTTATACCGCGACGTGAGGCAAAGTGTGGATGCGCGTATGGTGAAGCCATTCAACTACCGCCTGTTTGGGGTTACCTGACCAGCCGTGCCTTCCCGACCTCGATCGTTGCCACTGCAATCAGTACGTCTAGCAATTCGTCGGCTTCGGGTGTGTGGAACGCATGTCCACCATTACGAGTAAGTGAGGCGTTGAACTCTGCATCTGCGCCTGAACTCCCGTAGGTGCCGTCAGCATCCTGAACAAGGGTAACAGTGTGGATGGTGATGCCTGCGGCAGCAGCCCTGTCGGCTGCCGCTACCGCCAGATCACGCCGGGCCTCCGGGAACGGCATCCCGTCACTGATCAGGGTGATCACATGCTCGGCGTCCGGACTGCCATGTTCAGCGAACATCGCAACAGCCTCATCAATACCTGCTCCAGTGTGGGTGCCGTAATAGTTGTCAGGGTCTAGCCACAGCCACGACTGTTGCTCGCAGTAGTGGAGATTGTCAATGGCGCTGTTGATTGGCGGTGTTTCGTCGGGAAGCGGGCTAAGTCCGCGCTCGCGCCACGCCCGCGCGACGAAACTGACCACGCCAATCTGGTCGCCGTCGGTGGCCACGTCAGCAATCAGGCCAACCAACGCTTTATCCCCATCCTTTGCATAGTCTATTTCATTTATGAACGAGTATGACCCGTCCTGCACCACTATCAGCTCCACCGGTGCCCTGGCCTGGGTGGTCGCCGACAGGCCAGCGTGTGCCTGCGCCGAGACATTGGCCGTCTCGATACCGAAAATAGGCGAGAAGCACAGAGCTATCGCCCCGCCGGGGGAGTCTTCAGTACGCCGCGCCGTCACTGATACAACCAACAGTCCGTTGCTGGGAAGGCCAGACACGAACTGACCGGTGGCAACATCGTATGTCCCAAAGTCTATGTCAGCATAGGGGTCCAGTGTGACTGGGTTGCCCAGCACTGTATTGGCTGCCGCCAAGCCTACGGCCTGTTCCCGCGCAGCCGTCCGGCCCAAGCCCTCCCGCAGCGCACCAGCCGCCGCCAGCGCAGCCGCGTCCGCTGTGTTCTGAAGCTCCTGCTTTGCCAGAGTCATCAAGCCCAGATCAATACTCAACGCAAGCATCCCCACTAGTACTGGCAGGGAGAGTACTACCATGGCCATCGTCGCGCCACGTTGTCTGTTTATCCATCGTTCCATTGTACAGCCCCCATCCTTTCCCGAACCCAGAAAACCAGTGTCTTCTAAATCAAGTTATGCTTGCGAAATGCGAAAGCTTTGCTCTTGTAAGTCTAAGCTGTCCGTCGACAATGGAAAGTATACCTGACATTTGCGTAGATGCAATAAAGGTACTATCAAGCTATGCTCAAGCTAGGCTCAAGACACATTGTTCATATCGGCGGCCGGGGACATGCAAACCCAGCCATCGGCATACATAAGGAATGCTCATATAGCAGTATCCACGAGGAGACAGAAAGCATGAGGAACATCCAGAGGACACATAGGTCTGAAGTGAACGAGACAGGCCAAGGGCTCAAGCCGCCCGGTTGACACACTGGCGTTGCGACCCACCATCTCTCAGCACTCAACGCGCACTCCACACCCTTGCATTAGTCCCTCATTTGCGGCGAGCATCCAGTTTTCTGTTACACCCATCACTTGACAGTTACCGCTTGGTCAGGTGTTCATCTACGGGTTTCCAGCCTCCTTGTAACTGCTCGGGTGTGAGCAGTTCCGGTTCAAGGAGAAGCCTTCACTCCGCAGCAGGCGGGATCAGCTCAGTGGCGTTGATTCGCCATCCCT
>JALGTI010000464.1 GCA_029821455.1 Candidatus Zipacnadia bacterium
GCTTCAGGCAATTGCCGCCGAGCCGCCGGGGTTCCCGTTAGAAGCAACTGCAGGCTATTGACTGCAGCATTTGACTCAAAGAAAGGGTGTATTGACGATGGCACAAGAATTGGCATTGTTTGGTGGTCCCAAGGCAGTGACTCGCACTGACGAACTGGGGGCGGCAGGTGGACGGGCCTTCACTGACGAGGACAAGGCGGCCGTGCTGGAAGTTCTGGATTGGCCCAATATGTACGCGAGCAACCCACAGTTCGAGGAAGAATTCCAGGAGTTTATCGGAACCGAATTCGTACTCGGAACGAACAACGGGACTTCCGCTATCCACTCCGCCTATTTCGCCGTCGGCGTTCAGCCCGGCGATGAGGTGATCATTTCCTCGCACACATGGCACCTTCAGGTTTCGCAGATACTGGCGCTGCACGGCATTCCAGTCTTCTGCGATGTTGACCCACGAGACGCGTGTATAGACCCCGAGGACATAAAGCGCAACATCTCCGACCGCACCCGGGCAATTGCAGTGGTGCATCCGTATGGCGCCATCGCGCCAATGGATGAGATAATGGCCATCGCCAGGGAGCATGACCTGGCCGTCGTCGAGGACTGCTCGCACGCCCACGGTGCCACGTACAAGGGGCGGAAAGTTGGAACTATCGGTGATGTCGGCTGCTTCAGCCTGCAGGGCAGCAAGCTGATGATAGGCATCGAGGCTGGTGTGATGGTCACCGATAACGAGGAGTACTATGAGCGCGCGATCGTGCTGGGGCATTATGGACGGATAGCGCAACTGAAGTCAGCCAAGTATCTCAAGTACAATGACCCCGACCAAGCAGAGCAGGCACCCACCTGTTTTGGCTTCAAGTACCGGATGAATCCCATGGCCGCAGCGCTGGCCACGGCCCAGCTTCGCAACCTGCCCGAGCAGAATAAGATCCGCCGCGACAACGCGCTGTACCTGACCGAGAAGATAGCTGAGATGGGCGGGGACATGCTACGCCCACCCTACGAAAGACCGGACACCGAACGCACGTGGCTGAACTTCATCTGTCACTACTTCGAGGATGCAACCGGGGTGCCACGAGAGCGCTATATCGAGGCGGTCTGCGCCGAGGGTCTACACGTGACAGGCGGCCGGGCCGGGTATCTCCCCATCTACTGGAACCCCCTGTATGAGGAACGTGCTGACATGTGGGGGCCAGGCTATCCTTTCGACGCGCCCGCCGTCACCAACAAGGTCACGTATGAGAGGGGAATGTGCCCGGAAGCAGAACGCATCTGGAAGCGGGGTATCAACGTGCCAGTGCTGCATAACGAATGCAGCCAGGAACTGAGGGACGAGATAGTGGAGGCACTCGTAAAACCCCTGCGCAACATTGACGCGCTGAAGTAGACTTTGCTGCGCTGCTCAACGAAGGGAAACGGTCATGGCCAAGGTCCACGGCTTGATCAAGATACTGACGCAAGACGAGATGCAGCGTCTGCACGATGCGGCGCTGCAGATACTCGACCGCGCGGGGATGCTGATAGACCACGACGAGGCGCTCGGCTACCTGCGCGACGCCGGCTGCCGTGTTGATTATGACAGCAAACGCGTCACATTTCCTCCTGAGGTGACCGAGGAAGCCATTGACAGAATGCGGCGGGATTTCACCCTTGCCGACCGCCAGGGCATCGAGATGCCGGTGCGTTTCAGCCAGATATACTTCTCCACCAGGCCAGTCCAAATCTACCATAGCTTCACCACCAATGCCGGCGGCTTTGTGCCCTACATCCTCGACCTCGACGGCCGGCGGCACACCGCGACGATGCAGGACGTACGTGATGCCATTCGCCTCATTGATGGCCTGGAGCACATTGATATGACCGGCCTGCCGGTCGTCGCTGACGAGGTGCCAGAGCAGGACCGGCCCGTGGTGATGGCTGCCGAGCTTGTCAAGGGCACCACCAAGGTCGGGGGCATTGAGGCGTGGGATGCCATGGACGTGCGTGCGTTGCAGGAGATGGCGGCGGTGATCCGCGAAAGCGAGGAGGCCGCCCGTAAGCGGCCATTGCTGGTAGGCTATGCCGAGGTGCGCTCCCCGTTGTGTATGGATCACAATATGG
>JALGTI010000071.1 GCA_029821455.1 Candidatus Zipacnadia bacterium
AAAGATTTGGCAGCAGTGCTCTGGCCCAAGACACGGCGTCGAGTGCTTGGCTTGTTGCTCAGCCGCCCTGAAGAGGAATGGCACTTGCGAGAGATCGTGCGGCAGGTGGGCCTTGCCCCGTCAACCGTGCAGCGGGAGGTAGTTGCGCTGGCGGAGGCGGGAATTCTGCGCCGGCGGCAGCAGGGCAATCAGGTGTACTACAGCGCCGACGAAACCTGCCCCATCTTTCCTGAACTGCGTGGGATTGTCCTCAAGACCGTTGGCCTGGCCGACGTACTGCGCGAGGCGCTCAAGCCCGTAGCAGACCACATAGAATTAGCGTGTGTCTTTGGCTCCCTGGCCGAGGGCACCGCTACAAGCGACAGCGATGTGGACCTGATACTAGTTGGGGAGGTGGGCTTGCAGGAGCTGGTGCCACACCTGCGTCAAGCCCAGGATACTCTCGGCCGGGAGATTAACCCGGTGACAATAAGCGCCCAGGAGTTGCGCGACCGCGTTGCCCACTCTGACCGACTTGCTGAATGAGGAGCGGCTGCGGAGGCATAAGAGCTCGGCCCAGGAGGTAGCCAACCTGCTTGCCACTGCGGAGCGGGACCTGGCTGATGCCAGACTTGAGCCCGTCTCCCTCGACCGGCGCTTCATGGCCGCCTACAGCGCCGCGCTTTCCCTGGCCACGATCCCCCTGGCCTGTGCCGGCTACCGAAGCGTCGGAGTCGGCCACCATGCCACTGTATTCGAGGCCCTCCCGCTGGTAATGGGCGAGGAAACACGTCCACTGAGCGAGTACTACGATACCTGCCGCATCAAACGCAACCAGGCGGAGTACCGACAAGTGGGTGTGGTGACGAACAGCGAGGTCGCGGGTCTAATCACCTCGGTTGAAGAGTTTATGGCGCAAGTGCGCGAGTGGCTAGAGGCGAACTACCCTGAATTTGTAGAGAGGTAAGAGATGCCTGCCCACGACATCATAGACAACCGTAATGAGAAGCTGGCCGAGAACATCAACACGATCCTCGACTCCACCGAGGCGGCGCGCTTCGCCGTCGGCTACTTCTTCCTATGTGGCTTTGAGTGCATTGCTGACAAGCTCGAAGGGGTCAAGGAGTTGCGGCTGTTGATTGGAAACACCACCAACCAGCGGACGTTGGAGCAAATGGCGGAAGGCTACCAGCGCCTGGAACTGGTGAGCGAGGCCTTGGAGGCGCAGTCATACCCCAAACGCATAGAAGTCCGGAATATGGTCGCCAGCACAGGAGAAAACGTCCGGAAGTCCATGGAATGGATGGATCAGACCGATGAGGGCGAGGCTTTGATAAGGACCCTGGCCCAGATGATTGAAGAAAAGCGGGTGAAGGTGCGTGTCTACACGAAAGGGCCTATGCACGCCAAGGCCTACATCTTCGACTACGGGCCGGTGTACGACGAGGGCGGCAGGCCGGTGGACCGCCATGAGAAGGGCATTGCCATCGTGGGGTCATCCAACCTTAGCCTCAGCGGCGTCACCCATAATACCGAACTAAATGTAGTTGTGCAGGGCAATGACAATCACGCCGAGCTGGTCCGTTGGTTTGAAGAGCTTTGGGAAGAAGCTGGGGACTTTGATGAGGCACTGATGCACGAGATGCAACAGTCCTGGGCGATGGCTCCCGTCCGTCCCTATGACATCTACATGAAAACGCTCTATCAGTTGGTCAAGGACAGGCTGGAGGGGGAAGAGGATACAGATGTCCTTTGGGATGACGAGATAACTCGTAAGCTGGCTGACTTCCAGAAGGTAGCGGTCCGACAGGCGGTACAGATGATCCGCAAGTACCGTGGCGCGTTTGTGGCAGATGTCGTTGGGACGGGCAAGTCGTTTGTGGGCGCCGCTATTGTCAAGCACTTCGAGCGGATAGAGGGGACCCGGCCCATCATCATTTGTCCGAAGGCTCTCGAGGAAATGTGGGAGATGTACAATGAGGTTTACGAGCTCAACGCTCGTGTAGTCTCCATGGGGCTATTGCGCGAAGATGAAGAGAGAAGCCCCAACTTCCTGCTGGACGAGATGCGCTATCGCGACCGCGACTTTGTGCTGGTAGATGAGAGCCATAACTTCCGCTATCCGGAGAGACAGCGCTACAAGGTGCTACAGTCTTTCTTGGCCACCGGGCGCCGCTGTTGTTTTCTGACCGCTACCCCGCGCAATAAGACTGCATGGGACGTATACCATCAGATAAAGCTCTTCCACCAGAATGATATTACTGACCTGCCGATTGATCCTCCTAATCTCCGAGAATACTTCCGGTTGATCGAACAGAATGGCAGGAAGCTTCCAGATCTGTTGTCGCATGTGCTTATCCGCCGAACGCGCAACCACATTCTGCGCTGGTACGGGTATGATGCCGAGACACACGACAAAGTGGATCCGACCCGCTTTGATGAATACAAGACTGGTCGCCGCAGGGCTTACATCGTGGTTGGGGACCGGCATCAGTTTTTCCCCAAGCGGGAGCTGGACACGATAGAGTACAGCATCGAGGATACGTACCAGGGGCTTTACCAGCAAATACGCGGCTACCTCGGTAAGGCACATCGCGGTCGTCCGCGCGAACCTTCGAAGAATGAGTTCACCTACGCGCGGTACGGCTTGTGGCATTATGTAGACAAGCAGAAGCAGAGGCAGGAACCCTACGCTAGTCTGCAACATGCCGGCGTCAATCTCTGCGGACTGATGCGAACGCTCTTGTTCAAGCGCTTCGAGTCGAGCGTCCATGCGTTCAGAGAGACAATGAAGCGGCTGCTGCAGATGCATCAGTTGTTCGTTGGGGCTCTGGAGGAGGGGATCGTGCCGGCAGGCGAAGAAGCGCAGACCGTCCTATACGAATCGGACCTCAATGAGGAAAGAGACCTCTTGGACACACTGCGCGGAGTGTCAGACCGCTATGATGCGGCTGACTTTGATGTGGAAGGTCTACGTGGGCACATTGGGCACGACATCCACCTGCTACAGGAGATTCTGACCCTCGTTGATCCCATCAGCTCGGAACAGGACGCCAAGCTACAAACCCTCAAGCGCCGGCTCGTAGTCCCACCTCTCAACGAGGGTAAGTGCCTCATTTTCACTCAGTATGCCGATACCGCTCAATACCTGTATGACAATCTCAATCCTGATGGCAGTCGCGACGATATCGAGGTGATCTACAGCGGCGATAAGAGTAAGGCTCGAATGGCGGCGCGCTTTGCTCCTAAAGCTAACCCGGAATACCGTTTGCGCGCAGGTGAATCGGAAGTATCCTTGCTGGTCGCCACCGACGTATTGGCAGAGGGTTTGAATTTGCAGGACGGCGACAAGATCATCAACTACGACCTGCATTGGAACCCGGTGCGGCTCATCCAACGCTTCGGTCGCATTGACCGCATAGGTTCGGAACACGAGATCATCTACGGGTTCAACTTCCTGCCCGAAACAGGTATTGAGAGAAACTTGGGCCTGCGTGAGAAGCTGCGCAACCGCATCCGCGAAATCCACGACACCATAGGCGAGGATGCAGCTATCCTCGACCCCAGTGAACAACTAAACGAGGAAGCCATGTATGCTATCTACGAAAAGAAAGGGGAGCAGCTGAGCCTGTTTGAGGAGCACGACGACGAGCTTGTTGATATCAACGAGGCTGAAGAGATCCTGAGGCAACTCAGGACAGAGAATCCGACGGAGTACGAACGCATTGCTGACCTGCGTGATGGTATTCGCACTGCCAGGGTGACCGGCAGCCAAGGACTGTATGTGTTTTGTCAGGCGGGTCGCTATCAACAGCTATTCTTGCTGGATGACAAAGGCGAAGTTGTGTCGCGCGATGTGTCACGGATACTGGGGGCAATCAGGTGTGACGCGGATGAGTCCGGAGCACCGCTACCGAGAAATTATAACTCAGCGGTCATGCGGGTGAAGCGTCAGTTTGCTGAAGAGGTCAAGCAGCGAGAGGCCGAACGCGATCACACTCTCTCCTTGAGCCAAGGCCAATGGTACGTCATACGGGAATTGGGAGGACTGTTTAGCACAACCGCAGATGACGATATGAAGGGCCAGATAAACATACTCGAAAAGGCGTTTCGCCGGTCACTAAGTACTGCAATCAAAGGAGAGGTTAACCGCCTGCGTCGCAACGGTGTAACAGGTCACGAACTGTTCCGTGCCCTGGGACGTATTTATCACCAACACAGAATGGGGGAACGGGTGGATCAGCCCACTGGAGAACTGGCAGAGGTCCCCGTTCCTTGGATTGTCTGCAGCGAGGCGCTGATATAGTGTGTCAAGCGTTTAATCGTAAGATCCCCCTGCTTGGCGCGAGAATCGCTTCTAAGCGCCTTCGGGCCACCAAATAGGGGTAGCCCTGCCCCGTTGTGAGCAGTTTCCCAGAGCGGTTTCTTGAGGGGTGTTCAATTAGGTGTCTCTCTGCGTCAAGCTCCCGTCCACGATGAGACGCCATAGGACGTCACGCTGCCAGACGGGTTGGTCTTCTGACCACTTGACGATCTCATCTAGCACTGAAGATGCTGGTATCTCAATCACCCTCATGGTCGCCGATCTGGACGGTGTGCTTGCGGGACCCGTCGCCAGATCAGGCAGTCATCACGGTGCTTGCTTCGTCAGGCGGCACATGAGCAAGGCAACTTGGCTCAGTCGTTGTCGGCGTCGTCTTCGACGGCGATCACTCGAACCTCAATGGGATACTCTCCCACCTCAACCTTCCTTTCAGCACGCTGAGCCATCTCGGGGGTCCGGACGTAGTAGAGTCGCCTGCCCGGGAACTTCGCAAGCTTCTCCAGTGTCTGAACCATCCTCTCGGCAACCTTACATAGAGGACGCCTAGACGTGGTGACCTCTACGGATACTACGACCTTATCATCGACCTCTCCCCTGAGGTCAGGCTCATCGGCACCCCCGGTCTGGCGAGGGTTCCACCACCATGTTATCTCCTGACCTGCGAAGTTGTGGGCGGCGAGATCAGACGCCGCTTCAAGAACCAACGCTTCGTGCTGAAGCTGGTTGATGAACTCGTACGCGGCCCGGCGCACCGACTCCAACACGCTCACGCCTTGATCATTGATCAAGGGTGTCAACGTGTGGATTGACTAAGGCCCTGATTTTGGCTACAACTTTCTGGATCTCGCCCAGTAGTCTGGTCCGTTCGGAGTCAATGTGTTTGAGGGGCTTCATAGGCAAATATACTCCTCCACAATGCTAGGTGCACACGCAGTCTGCATGGGGTCGGCCTGAAGAGTGTGTACACATCCTCCGCAGTGACCAGCGTCACTGTTATTGCTCCTTCCGGGCTCTGCTCACGTTTCTCGTGGGCAATATTGACTCTTTCAGCCTTCGCAGGTGCTCCTTGTGCGTCTTCAGTTGCATATCTCCCGGCCAGAGCCCCACCCGCCCTTGCCTGCCTCTTTTCATCCTCTCGTTTTTTCACCGAAACCTTGGTCGGTTTCCCGTCGAACCGTGAGAGCCGTCCCACCTTGCCAGCCTCTATCTTCCCTTCTTTGGTCCGCTGGTACACAGTTACGGCCCTCAGTACAGGTAGTTTGCGACTTCCCCCTGGGGCCATCAGTCTGTCAGCTGTTATCTTGTTACCACCTGCACCAACCGGCAGTGCGCTCCCTGCTGTCGCTCACGGCTTGACTCTCCAGACTAATACGCAGGGCGGCCTCGTGCCCTGTCCTGGAGAAAGCACCAACCTGCTCACCGGGTACTCGCCTCTATTATGCGCCGCAGCAAGGCGGGCGGCAAGGCCCCTGCCACCCGGATATGCCTGTTTCGCGAATAGAAGCCAAATAAGCGCCTCCGGCGCGCCGGGTAGGGGTTAAAGGTAGCCCCCTTTTGAACCGCTTCTCTGCGGGCTTCCTTGAGGCTGTGTTCGATTATCGCCGAGGCCCAGGGCGTGCTTCTCCCTACCTGCCCCCGCCTCGGCGCTCCTAGGGCCGTCAGGCCTCCCCTGCCCCCTCTGTGGTAGGTCGCTCACCAGCTCGCCTAATTTGGCACCGGCCACTTTGCGGCTTGGTAACACCGGTTGTCTCTTACTTGAGTCGTCTTACGTAGATTGTATCGGTTACACCCTCGACCTTCATCTTGTAGCCCCCGGCCGTCAGGAAAATGATGACTTCGGGACGGTAGGCGTAGTGATACGTGTAAGCGTAGGAGGCTTGTTCCCAGATTTGTCCGTTGGCAAGTTTGAAAACGGTGTCGCCGTCCCAGCCCTCGAACTCGCCATCTATGCGACTCTCAATTACGTCGGGTGTGGTTGGCTGTGGGAGCGTGGGCGGTGCCGGGCGTGGGAGACTTGTCTCAATAGCCCCATCTGGACCGAAGACGAATACTGCTCCTCCACGATTCCCTCCTCCTCCCAGCATGACCGCTTGGGTTTCATCAAGCCCGTAGACCCACACTGTGCCACCTCCGCCCTTGTTGCACGCCAGTCCAACTACCTTTTTGCCTCCGGCATGGTACAAACAGAATTCCGGCCTACCATTAGTGAGACCTAACAGCGCCCATACGTGGCCTTCCCCGTCAACCAAGCGAAATTCCTCTGCCTCCAAGATCTTCCCAGCCTGTCCTTGAGCAAAGGCCGCCCGACCCGGAAAGGAGCCAACTAACTAATACCCCCCCCACCAATCCCGAGACTGCCACAACCAACAACATCAACCTAAACTGTCCCTTACTCATGCTTCACCCTCCCGTATTCTAAGCGCGTTCTTGTAAGGCTACTGCGCGGCCAGCGCGGCTAGCTTCTCCTGCAACTCGGCCATCTCCTGCTGCAGCTCGACGATCTGCTCTTGCCGCTTGTCGTTGCCCTGTATCTTCGCCCGCAGGGCCGCCGGGTTGACGTGGGTGTAGATCATCGTGGTGGATACATCCGAGTGCCCCAGAAGTTCCTGGACCTCCCGAATGGTAAAGCCGCTGTCCAGTAGTCGCGTGGCATAGGTGTGCCTGAGCGTGTGGGGAGTCACGCGCTTCTCGATACCAGCGCGCTTTGCGATCCAGCGAACGATGTACTGAACTGTGCGCGGGTGCAGGGCTGATCCGATCTTCCTGCCTGCCTTTTTCCCAAAATAGCTATCCCGCACCGCGCAGAAGAAGCACTGCCTTCCTGTGAGGCCGAGCGTCTCGCGTCGCTCCGACCAGGCGATCAGCCACCCGCACGTCTCGCTATCAATCGGTATCACTCGGTCGTTGCCGCCCTTCCCGGCACGCACGTTGATTACTCCCTCGTCGAGATCGACGTCACGGCCCTGCAATCCCACCACCTCACTCACTCGCAGGCCAGCGCCTAACATCGCGGCCAGCATCGCTCGGTTCCTCAGGCCCGATATGCAGCGCGGGTTTACCGCATCCACCAGGGCGTTCACCTCACCGTCTGTCAAGACTACGGGGAGGCGGCCCTGGGGCTTGCGTCCTCGGGGCTTGCGGCCTGTCGTTGTCGTCTGCAATCTGGTCACCGCCTTCGCAGGGTTCACTATCGCTTATTCTACCATGCGCGAAAGTGAGCGACTCGTCAAATCCTTTTTCCCCAAAATAGCGATAGCAAAGGGCGATCTGGCAGACCAGGACGCGGCGTGATTTCGACAGCCTGACGTCCCGATCCCTGACCCTATACACCTCACTTTCGCGGGGTTGGCTCCCCGTCCCCTGCGGTCGGCAGCGTCGAAGCCAAGCCCACTGAACCTCGTGCCTGGTGCCTGTGAATACCCTCAGATCGCCGAGGTTGCCCCAGGAGCGACGACTCGAGGTCAAGTAGGGGTCTAAACCTGCCCTCTTTTGACCAGGGCTTCAGGGCGATTTCTTGAAGCTCTGTTCGATTGTGCAGGCCCCAAGCCAGCTCGTTGCCCTGGACCGTGTGGCGCCGATCTGACGGCTGCCCTGCCCCCTCCCCTGATGCCTGGATCACCTCGCCGCCAGGCAGAACGCTCTAATCGTGCCAGGAGCGCCGACTCAGCCCTCGGTAGGGGTTAACCTGCCCCATAGCCCATCGCGCTCTGAAACGCCCCCCTGGACGCTGAAAGAGCTGCCGGTCGCCACCTCAGGAGCTTGTGGCCTCGCCGCTCATTACCAGTCACCACCAGAAGCTCATTCTACGCGCTAGACCCGTCCCCCCGCCGCCCTTCAGTGCGCTAATCGCCCTGGGGTAGGGTTATGCTCTGGGGCAAGCAGGCCGGGGCCGTCCGGTGGTACCGCCCTCAGGATATGTTGTCCCGCCTTCGCGGGCCCTAGCCCGCTACGGCGGGCAAAGGCCCGCGCCTGGCTGGTGGACTGGCTCAGACCCCCTGCCGTGGCCCTGGACCCCCGCCGTCTCCCTGGTGGGGTAATGCACTGTGGGGTGCTGTACTGCGGGCGCGTCTCAGCCCAGGCGCGCCTCTGGAGACCCCCCCGCTTGCAGTTTCGCACCTGGCCCCTCCAGGGCAGTCATTATCATCCGCTTGAAAAATCCCTGGAAGTTGAGATCACACACGGCCCGGGCTTGCCCCCCCACTTCCAATCCCGATCCCCAATCTGTATCTGGTATATGTTAGTTTGGCCCTGATAGAAAACAAAAAATCTGAAAAACAGACGTTCGGAGCGCCGGTGCCCCAGGGGGACCTTACCCCTACCCGGCAGCCCGGACGCGCTTAGATGCAATCCTGGCGCGAAACATGGGGCTTGCCGGTGGCCTTACTGTGGGGCATAACAGGGGGCACAGGAACGGCGGGCGACTCTCGGGGCCGAAAGCAGGATGGCATTTTGCCAAGGGACAGGGGACGAAAACGCCATGCGCATTAGTCTCGCCACCTAAGGGGTATTCTAGGGTGATTCAGAGGGAGCGTGCGGTTTGTGTCTTTGCGTGAGAAAGCTCCGGAAGCCCAAATAGATCGAGCTATTTCTTACCCCGGATGAGTTCTCTCAGCGCCCTGTCGTCCAATTCTGGGCGTCTGTGCTCCGTTGGTCACCAGGTCACCGCTGGTAGGTGAAGCGCGTCTCGGTGGTCTTACCAGAGGCCAGTTCCCGGGCGCGGATGGTCCAGATGCCGGGCGTATCGTTGGTGGCCAGGTCGAGGCGTAGGGAGATGACGCCGTCCTTGGCGCCGTAGTAGCCGCTGAACTCTGCCGCCTGACCGGTGGGGTCCTGGATGTCCACTCTCATCGGAACTACGGCGGACAGGGGCTGTCCGGTCTCGTCGCTGACTGTCACACGCGCGTCCACGGCGCGATCCGACGGGTTCCGCTGGACGACCTCGACCCGCACGCCCGCCACCGGGCTCGGGGTCACCATGTAGACCCGGCCCTCCCCGGGACCGAAGGCCGCATCCCACTCCAGCCCGGCGCCGGTGGATCTGACCGGAATCTGGCGGCTGTCCACCAGATCGTAGACCGTCTCGCCGGGCCTGCCGAGGGAAACAACGGCCTGGTGCGGCAGGCCCTTCTCCATGACGAGGCGATGATGCCCGACATAGTTGCCGTAGGTGCGCTTGTCGTTGATCACGAAGAGGTAGTCGGTCTCGCCGTACCGGCGCAAGCGGACGATCATATCCGGGTCGCTGGAATCGGCACCCGGAGCATAGAGCGGCGCGAGCTCGCTGCGCAGTTGCGCGGCCAGGGCTTGCAGGGTCGCCTTGCGCTCGTCCGGCGCCCCCCCTCCGGCGGGCTCGCGGACGATGATGTCCGGCGTGATGGCAGCCGCGAGGTGTTCGTCGCCGACGACGATACCGCCGCGGCTCTGGAAGTCCACGACGCGTTCGTAGACGCCCCGGGGCAGCACCGGGCAGTTGGGCATGACCAGGACCTTGACGCCCTCCAGCCCATCTCGGATGATCTTCTCCTCGTAGACGATACGGGGCTGCAGGCGCGCCCACTGCAGCAGCAGGTGCATGTCGCCAGCCCAGCCGTGGCCCTCGCCCCAGGTCGCCGTTGCGCCGAAGACCGAGGAGGTGAAGCTCTCGAGCATGGCTACCTCGGCGGGGGGGTCGGGTACCTGCATGAGGGCGGGTCCCAGTGGAACAGCGACCCGGTGAAGCAACTCGGCGAGCGCCGTCCGGGTCTCGGGGTTGGTGTAGCGGTAGGAGGGGTGTTGGTTCTGCCGTTGCCCCATCCCGAGGCTCGCGCAGCCGTGGTACATGATGCCCTGCACCGGGCGGGAGAGCTTCAGCCAGAAGGCCTCGCGCAGGTGATCGGGGGCGATGGTGATGAAGGGCGCCTCCGGCTGATCCCTCTCCCATTGTGCCCGGTCCTCTTCCCTCTCGGGGAGCTTGGGGGCAGTCCGGCTACGGTACCAGATGATCTGGGTCATCTTCATGACGCGCTGCCCGGGCCGGCCGTCGGCCATGGCGAACAGTTCGTCGGTGGCCAGGCCGATTCGCGTCGGGTCGGGGTAGGTATAGGTCCAGTGGGAGAGCACGTCGCACTCCCCACCGGCGCCCCAGACGGGCGGGCGGCGCACCGCCGGGTCGTAGAAGGTCCAGAAGTCCGCGTGGGTCCCGGTTTTCAGACCCTGGTGGACCCGGGAGTGCAAGTCGTACCAGCCGTCCCCCTTGTTCCAGAACCAGCGATAGAAGTCCAGGATGGGGTGGTCGTCAGCCACGATGCCGTCGGGGGGGACGAACTCCGCGCGGCGGCTCGCGCCGACGCCGTTGTTGCGAACCGCATCCTCGGGGATGTCGTGTCCGGAATGGGCGCGGTAGGCGGCGCGGTCGTGGGCATGAAAGCACAGGGGCCCGTAGGCGATCTCGCTGTGGATGAGCGCCCCGTCCAGGGCCGGGTGCCGCCCGAAGGTCTGGCCGACGGAGGCGCCGACGTTGTAGCAGAACTGCTGGACCTCGGGGAAAGACCCGCACACGCTGGCGTCGTCGGGATAGTACTCCCCGTCGCGGTTGACGCGGCGGTACTTCGCCTGCCGTGCCTTGCCAGCATCATTTCGCGCCTGGACCACCCACCCGCCCGGCTGGAGCTGGACGATGTACTTGAGGCCCGCCGCGAGTTGGTCATCCAACTCGCACAGCGTTTGGTCGGGTGTCAACGACGGCACCAGGACCTTGCCCTCCGCCCAGATGCGCTCATAGTCCGCCACATCGCTCTCTCTCAACAGGCTGTGCGTAAAACCGATCTCCTTGAGCGACTCGTAGTCCGTGACTTTGTACGACAACTCGGGGATGCCCCAGCAAACCACGGGAAACACCTGCGGTAGCGGGCGCGGAACGATGGTCAGCGCCCCCTCGACCTCGAGCGCCACCGGTTTGCCGCCCGCCTCGCCGGTGATGCGCGCGAGCAGGCCGTACTTGCCCGGCTTGAGGAGAGTGTCCAGTGGGAGGTCTACGCGCGCCTGGCTGAGGGCCGGAATGTCGGCCAGAGGTTTCGCATCCGGGGAGGGCACGCCGTCCAGGACAAACGTCGCCCGCAGAGCCTGCAGCGGGTGCGCGAGGGGGTTATTAACCAGGATGCTCATCCGGGCGTCGGCCTCGGCCCGCACGTACACCAAGCGCCCGCCTGAGACGACGGCAGTGGGTTGTGGGGTCAGCCAGGACGGGATGCCGTTGGTGATCCGCACCTGGTCAATGAAACCCGGGAACCCGATGTTCGAACTGCCCACCCGCGCGCCGATCACCAGGGGATGGGGGCCGGGGGCCACGGCGGCCCGTCCCTGCCAAAGCGTCTGGCCTGCCGGTCGGCCGTTCACGAAGAACCGCCCCAGGCCCGCACCGTCGTAGGTGAAGGCAATATAGGTCCACTCGCCCACGGGCAGTGTGACTGGCGCCGAGACATAGTGCGCGGAGTCCGCACCGAAGCCGAGGTAGGCATCCAACAAGTGCTTGCCGCCCTCCAGGGCGCGCACAGACAATTCATAGTCTTTGTCCGCCCGGGGATCGCCCTCCCGGCGGTAGTACTGCTTGTCCAGGAAGTAGGACTGCTCCTCGGCGGCGAACTCCGGCTT
>JALGTI010000465.1 GCA_029821455.1 Candidatus Zipacnadia bacterium
TCGAGTATGTCAAGGATAAGTATGGCCGCGACCACGTAGCCCAGGTGACGACGTTCAATACGATGGGGGCGCGGGCAGCCATCCGCGACGTCGGGCGAGTTATGAATGTACCTTTGGACAAGGTTGACGCCTTGGCTAAGGCAGTGCCGCCGGGCACCAGCCTGAAAAAGGCCTGTGAGCTGGTTCCAGAGCTGTCTGAAGCCCGCCAGGAAGACACCGAAATCGCACGTATGCTGGACATCGGCCAGCGCCTAGAAGGGCTGGCGCGCCACGCTTCGGTCCATGCGGCGGCGGTGGTCATCTCTGACGGCCCGCTTACTGACCATGTACCGCTGCGCGGAGAAAAGGACGGCATGGTGACCACGCAGTACCCGATGGGGCCGGTTGAGGAAGTCGGGTTGGTCAAGATTGACTTCCTGGGGCTCAAGACGCTGACGGCCTGTGCCCGCGCGCTGGAGGCTATACAGCGAAATCAACAGGTGGAGCTGGATCTACTGGCAATCCCCCGCGACGATCCCCAGACCTTCGTGTTGCTGTGCCAGGGAGATACGGCCGGGGTATTTCAGTTGGAAAGCGAAGGCATGCAGACGCTGATGCGCAAGCTGCAGCCGGATCGCTTCGAACATCTCATTGCTGCAGTAGCGCTATACCGGCCCGGCCCTATGCAGCATCTGGATGAGTTCTGCGAGGGTCGGCACGGAGCTGCCATTGAATACCTGCATCCATCCCTGGAGCCGATTCTGGAAGAGACCTACGGGGTGATCACCTACCAGGAGCAGGTTATGCAGATTGCGGTGAAGCTGGCCGATTTCTCTATGCCCCAGGCTGAAATTATCATGCGGGCGATGGCGAAGAAACAGCTCGAGAAGATGCAGCAGATGAAGCCGAAGTTCCTCCAGGGCTGCATGGACAACGGCGTAGCTGAAGGGGTCGCGCAGGAAGTCTATTCGCGAATGGAGAGCTTCTCTTCGTACGGCTTCAATAAGTCGCACGCGGCGGCTTATGCGCTGGTAGCCTATTGGACGGCCTATCTGAAGGCTAACTACCCCGGCGAGTTTATGGCCGCGCACCTGTCCACGGTCATGGATAACAGCGAGGACGTCGGCAGGTATATGAATGAATGTCGCCGCATGGGCCTGGCGGTGTGTGGGCCTACCGTCAACCGTAGCCTGGCGCAGTTCACGGCCCGTGACGGGGAAGTCATCTTCGGACTGGCTGCCATCAAGAACCTCGGCGCACCAACTGCTGAAGCAGTTGTTGCTGAACGCGAGGAAGACGGCCCCTATCAGGGGCTGGGTGATCTGTGCCGACGCTTGCCCGGGAGCAAGGTTCCGCGTACAGCAGTCGAGCTGCTTATCAAGGCGGGGGCATTGGACGAATTCGGTGAGCGTAATGCCTTGCTGGCAGGCCTGGATAGTCTCTACGCAGCCGGACAGAAATATCAACGGGATCAGGTCACCGGTCAAAACTCTTTGTTCGGTGAGGCGGGTTCAGAGGAAGTGCTGACGTTTGATGAGCAGTTGCCTCGGGTGCCGGAGATGCCGCAGGCGGAGCGACTGCACCTGGAGAAAGAGCTGCTCGGTTTGTATGTCTCCAGCCACCCGCTGACTGAGAAGCAAGAGCAGTTGGCCCAGCGGACCACTGCTGAAATACGTGAGCTGGCAGAATTCGCCGACGGTACGCCGGTAATTGTGAGCGGGATTGTCGGGCAGACCAAGCACTATGTTACTAACAGTGGCGCTCCTATGATGTTCTTGACGCTTGAAGGTTTGGGCAAGCACCTGGAGACAGTCGTGTTTCCGGATGCCTATGAGAAATATCGAGACAATATCAGCGAAGGCGGAGTTGTAGTCGTCAAGGGCAAGATTGACCGAAAGGGCGCGCGCAATGACGATAGCAACGAGGTGAAGTTACTGTGTGACTGGATCAAGCCACTGGCGGAGGCTGCGCCCGTCTCGGAGCAACAACGGAAGCAAACTGAGCAAGGCCGACTGGAGGCTAGCTCGGCATCATCCGAAGTCAACAAGCAGCCTGAACCTGCGCCGCTGGACATCTCAACTCCGGCCCGAACTGTGTTCATTGAAGTGGAC
>JALGTI010000072.1 GCA_029821455.1 Candidatus Zipacnadia bacterium
TTTGCGCTCTTCGACATCCACCTCATTCACGTTGACAGGCGTGCAGCCAAGGCTCTGCGCCAACTGCAAGCGCGGCATGTCTACCTCCATTCCAAAGACAAAGACCTGATCCGCTCCGCGCTCAAAGCAGTAGGCGGCAGTATACAATCCCACCGGCCCGGGCCCAATGACAACCACCGTGCTGCTCATTGCAATGTCCAGCAGTTCGATGGTGTGGGCTGCAGTCGCGCCCGAGCAGGTGGCAGCGGCGATAAGCCCCTCGTCGCAGTCCTCGGGCAGCTTCACTATCTCACTCTCCGGATAGACATACAGCACCTCGGCATAGTTCCCCGTCAGGTGGGGCCAGTCCGCGCAGCTCATCATCGTCCCGTAGACCCCCGCCGCTTTGCGCAATACACGCACCGCCCGCAGGTAACACCCCGATGCCACACGATCTTGTCCCCAACCTTCAATTCCTCACCGAACATATCGCGCTTGTCTCCGCTCAGCGCACGGATCCGCCCGACTCCTTCATGCCCTAATATCATCGGAAGCCGGGTGCGCGGGTCCTTGCCAGCCCAAATGTGCACATCCGAGCCACACACGCCAGCGGCGGTGATATCCACCAGCATCGCCCCTGGCTCAAGTTCCGGCAGGTCGAACTCCTGCATTTGCATTGGCCCAGAGTACGCTTCCACGACCATTGCTTTAGCTGTCTCGGCCACGACATGCTCACCTCACTTGGTGGTTCCTGTTCAATATCATCACTTGTACCCGCAGATCTGATAACGCCCTCCGCCCTCTATCTTGGGGCAGAACCAAGTGTAGCATATTGTACAACATTTGGCACGTTATCTTGTGGACAAGTATGTGGATTCCGTGCATAACTGGCGCACCTGCGCATGTCTATCTTGAGTTGCCCAAGAGCCATGATGGCTCTCTTAGCCAGCGCCTAGGCCTGTCGTGTCCCTCAAATACTGTCCACACATTCAGCACCACTCCCTCTTTTCCGATACGCGGCATCGCCGATGACTGGTGCCCGAGTATCTCCCACGGCCTGACATACGAAGTCCCAAGGTGTGAGAGCCCCGGTCGCCCCCGTGACTCTCGACACTTCTAGCAGGGCCTTGGTTGCGAGCGTGATATGCACGATCACTCACGCCCTTAGAAGCTGCTTGAGCAGTGTTGCTCAAGACTTCTTCAATGCTCTTTTCATCCCAACTTTCTCCTGATGCTAAGCTTTCCTTGGGGCTAGAAAACGTTGCTACAAAGCCATTCTTAATGATTCAAAATTCTTTTTGCAATCCCAAGTTATATATGCTATACTCCTTCCCACAATCCCGGAGGGAGACCTTTTCCACTTTGTGGATAACTCGGTGGAAAACCCTCTGACAAGCTGGGGAGCTTGGGTGCATAATCAAAGCCAGCGAGCACCGTCCACCTTCTAATTGGGTTGTCTCTTACCAAGGTCGGTGCGTATACAGTTCTACCTCGCAGCTCTGCTCGCCTGCAGCCGCTCTGCACCAGCTTTGCCCCCACACATCCGGACCAAAGTTACTTTTGAGCTTCTGCGCCTTACTTGCCACAGGCAAGCGGCACTAGGTGCGCATACCAGAATAGCCGCTCCCGGCCAGCACGTGATGGTCGGCAGTTCATCCACAGGGGGAGCCCGTAGGCGGCCCGTTGTTGCCCTCGCCTGGGGATAGAAGCTATATGGTTACTGTCTGTGACGTGGCGTCTGACGCGATATCTTCCGTCCTAGACAATTTGGGACAGCAAGGCAAAGGTGTTAGGTATGCCTGAGCACACTGGCGCCGACAGCAAAGACCTATGGCGGACAGCGTTGCCCTTACTAGCCGAGCGAGTCGGCCACGCGACCTTCGATGGCTTCCTGCGCGATGCCGAGCCTTTGAACTACGATGGCGAGACCTTTGTATTGGGCGTACCCAATCAATTCGCCAAAGCCTGGCTGGAAGAGCGTCACAGTGGTGTGATCGGAGCCACCCTTGCCGAACTACTCCAGCACCAGGAGCCGGTCCGCATCGAGATGCAGGTTTCCGAGGGGCTCGCAGCTCCACCTAGTTCTGAGCAGCTTCCCTGTCCCGAAGCGCTGCCCATTCCTCCAGCCACCCCATCACCCTCACCTGCCCAAACCTACGACCAACTTGACCCCACCCCACTCAATCCCAGATACACATTTGATAACTTCGTGGTGGCTGACTGCAATCGCTTTGCTCACGCCGCGGGAATTCAGGTCGCCAAGTCACCGGGCAAGAGCTACAATCCTCTTTTCATTCACTCCAAGGTCGGCCTGGGCAAGACGCACCTAATGCAGGCTATCGGCCACATGGTGCAGGAGTTGCACTCAAACGCCCGCGTCGTCTATGTATCGGCCGAGAACTTCGTAAACCAGCTCATCACCGCAATCCGGGACAATCGCACCGCCGAGTTCCGCAGCAAGTATCGCTCCGTTGATGTATGCCTGGTTGACGATATCCAGTTCATAGCGGAGATTGAGGGCCCACACTCCGAGGAGGCCTTCTTTCACACCTTCAACACGCTGTACCAGACTAACAAACAGGTTGTGATCGCCTCTGATCGGGCGCCCCGGCACCTCCAACTGATGAACGAACGCCTCCGCAGCCGCCTGGAGATGGGCATTATCGCGGACCTCCGCTACCCAGATATCGAGACCCGGATTGCCATCCTGGAAAAGAAGGCTCATGCCGAGGGCGTCAGTATGTCGCGCCAGATACTGGAGCTAATTGCTACAGAAGTTGAGTCCAACATCCGCGCGCTTGAAGGCGCTCTGCTCAATGTGTGCGCTTATGTATCATTGAATGCACTAGAGCTGACCACTGACGCTGTCGAGCAGATAATCGCACCATATAGGGGCCGATCTAACCACCATCGCGCCACGCTCGATGAGATCGTCAAGTACGTCAGCGAGCAGATGAGTTGTAACACGGACGATATGTTAGGGCCTAAACGCAGCCAGGAGATTGTCTGGCCCAGGCAGGTGGCGATGTATCTGGCGCGTGAGCTGACCGATAATTCATTAGCGGAGATCGGCCGTTTCTTCGGCCGCCGCGATCATACCACTGTAATGCATGCTTACAATAAGGTCAGTAACCTCGTTGCGAATGACGAGAAGGTCTTGTGGCTCATAAACGATATGAAAGGCGCCCTCAGAGGCGAGTGATTCTCCCTGTGCAAAACATCACAAGAACCTCTGGAAAACTAGTGGAGAATCGCGTTCATTACCGCAACGGGGGAGAATGTGGATAGCTTCTGTATGTTGTTCAGATGATTATCCACAGTGCTTTTCGAGGTGGGCTCTGAGTTTTTTCTGCTTTTCCACCCTTTACACCGCCCTACTATTATTAGTATTATTAAGTATAAATACTTATAGACTACGTCATTAGCCAACTCTCACTGTGGATAACACACCTAAGCTTAAGAAGGTTTATGCTAGTTTACTGGCCAATCTCTATATACAATCTACTACCTAGCCATTTCGTGCCGCCCAACTATGAGGGAGGTTAAAACAGATGCTCACTGCATCGTGTCAGCAGGCAGAATTACATGAGATGGTCCAGATCGTAGCACGAGGGGTGACCGGCCGCAGTAGCTTACCGATCCTCAACAATATCTACCTGGAGGCATCTGAGCAGACGCTGCGCTTGCTGGCCACTGATATGGAGCACATCACTATTGAAGGCACAGTGGATGCGCAGGTCGCCGAGGAAGGCGCAATCACCATTAATGCACGCATACTCTCGGAGGTAGCGGGTGGTTTCGGTGCGGGGGAGGTTAGTCTCCAGGCGCAGGCAAACAACGCTATAGATATCAGTTCCACGGAAACCACTTACAAGATAAACGCTCTGCCTCCCGAGGACTTCCCGACGCCGCCGGCCATAGATGAGGGAGTAAAGCTCTCCGTGCCACAAAACCTCCTGCGAGAAGTCTTGGAGCAGACAATCTTTGCTACCTCGCGAGACGAAACTAGGCCGATTCTGACTGGTGCGCTGTTTCACATTTCGCCGGACAATCTGGAGGTAGTTGCGACAGATACCTACCGCCTTGCCTTGCGCAGAGCGCAGTTAGAAACGGGCGTAGCAGAGTCGCGTCAGGCAATTGTATCGGCGCGGGCCCTCAACGAACTGGCGCGCGTACTGAGTCCCGAGTCCGATGATCCCATTGAGGTCGTGGTCTCCGACCGACAGATAGAGTTCACAGTCGGCACAGTGAAGATTGGGTCTCGGCTTATTGAGGGGGAGTTTCCCAAGTATGAAAAGGTAATCCCCGAGAGCCATGAAAAAGAAGTGTGGTGCGCGGTTGCCGACCTGGAGGCAGCCATCCGGCGCGTGCTGATAGTGGCGCGAGACGATGCCAACCGGGTGGTCTTCCATGGTAGTGGGTCCGAGCTTACGATGAGTGCTCAAAGCAGCGAGGTGGGACAGGCACAGGAGACAATCGCCGCCGACCTGCAGGGCGAGGAACCTGAGGTCGCGTTCAATGCCCGGTATCTGGTTGATATGCTGGAGGTTTGCCCAACGGAACGACTCGCGATATGGCTATCCGGCCCACTGAACCCCGGAACACTAGTGCCTGAGGGTCGGGATGACTATACCTATGTCCTGATGCCGATGCAGATTATGTGAAAGGCGCCCTGTACGTTTGCAACTGCGCGGGCTACCGCTGCATAACTTCCGCTGCTACGAAAATCTTGCCTTGCAGTTACCCGATGGCCTGAACGTATTTGCGGGAGAGGATGCCAGCGCAAAGATCGCCCTACTTGAGGGAGTCTTCCTCCTGGTCGCCACCTCACCCCGACCCAGCACTGACCGTAACCTGGTAAGATGGAGCGTGCCGTCGCGTCACATCAGTGGCCGCTTTCTGCTTGCCGATGGCCGGGCGCTGGAGGATTGACCGCAAGCGATGTGAACTGCTGTGCGCAACGACACTAGAATTGATGCGGCGAGAACGGGTTCGCGGACCGTCAAGCTCGGTGAGGCGCTGGACACTTACCTCGCTGGCAGCGGGATGCTTGTCAAGAGCCGCGAGTTACTGGCGGCTCTGGTCTGGCCGGAGGTAGTGGGCGAGTGGTATGCCAGGCACACCGAGGTGGTCCGGGCTGACCAGGGCGTGCTGACAGTGCACTGTGATTCGGCGCCACGGGCGCAGCAATTGCAGCTCGACGCGCCGGAGGTGATTGACAGACTCAACGTCAAGCTGGGTGGGCATTTTATCCGTGAGCTGCGAGCCGCCAGCGGTGGAATCCCTCGCCGCAGTGTTATTGAGCAGACAGCGCCTAGCGCAGGCATACCGGTTGAAGAAATCGCCAGTTGGTCGTTATCATCGGCCACCCTTGAACAGGTCGAGGGGCTTGCCGCGCCAATAGAGGACGAAGGCCTGCAGGCTAGGTTCAGGAAGCTGCTGCACAGCGCTTGCAAGCTGGCGGCCTGGCAGCAGGCGCACGGTTGGCACCCGTGCGCTAAGTGCGGGCGGCTGGTGGAGCCTAATGAGGCGTTGTGTGTAGCCTGCAATCCGGGCCGGCAGCCGGTGCAGGGCTCGGATGAGGATATCTACGATGGCCACAAGCCACGCAGGTTCAAGGTAAGGCGGAAGCGCAGGAGGCGGTGAAAATGGCCAACAAGTATGAGGGTGCGATTGAGAAGCTGAGCGACTACCAGTGGCGCTTGCCCCGAGACACAACCCGAGGTATGCTAACAGATGGCATCGTGTACGCCGATGAGGTCCTGTTCAGGGACCTGCGCGATGATGCTGCTCTGTGGCAGGTTGCCAATGTGGCGTGTATGCTGGGAATCGTGGGGGCTTCGATGGCGATGCCGGACTGCCACTATGGTTATGGCTTTCCCATCGGTGGGGTGGCAGCTTTCGACGTGGAGGAGGGTGTCATTTCGCCCGGTGGCGTCGGGTACGATATCAACTGTGGTGTCCGGCTGCTGCGGACCAATTTGACGGAGGAGGACGTCCGCCCTCGCATCAAGCAGCTTGCCGATCAGATATTCAGGGATGTCCCAGCTGGAGTGGGCGGAAAAGGAGACATAGACCTTAGTGATAAGCAACTCGATGAGGTGTTAGTCAAGGGAGCGGGATGGGCTGTGGGGCAGGGCTATGGCACTCAGGACGACCTGGACGCGACCGAGGCAGGGGGCTGCCTGCCGGGGGCGGACCCGCTTGGTCTCAGCGACCGTGCTCGCAAGCGTGGCCGTCCCCAGCTTGCCACCCTGGGCAGCGGCAATCACTTCCTGGAGTTGCAGGTAGTGGACGAAATATCCAGCCCTGGCGCGGCCGAGGTTATGGGCCTGACTGAGCCGGGACAGGTCACGGTGATGATACACTGTGGCAGCCGTGGCTTCGGCCATCAGGTCTGTGACGACGCCATTGAGGTGATGCAGCACGCCGTGGCCAAGTATGGTATCTCCTTGCCCGACAGGCAGCTTGCCTGCGCGCCGATTCGATCGGTAGAGGGCGAGCAGTACTACGCCCATATGGCCTGCGCGGCAAACTATGCGTGGGCCAACCGCCAGGCTATCACCCACAATGTGTGCGGTGCCTTTGAGCGCGTCTTTGGCCAGGGCCGCCACAAGCTGGGGCTGGTGATGGTGTGGGATGTGGCGCATAATATCGCGAAGTTCGAGCGCCACGAAGTCGCCGGCGCTGTGCAGGAGTTATGTGTACATCGCAAGGGCGCAACGCGGGCCTTCGGCCCGGGCGACCCGGAGTTACCGGCCCGCTATCGTGAGATAGGGCAGCCGGTCATCGTGCCCGGTGATATGGGCACAGCCTCCTGGGTCCTCGTCGGCACCGAGCAGGCGATGTCTCTGACGTGGGGCAGCACCTGCCACGGCGCTGGCCGGCAGTTGTCGCGCTCGGCGGCTCGCAAGCGCAAGCACGGCAAAGAGGTTATCAGGGACCTTGAGCAGCAGGGCATCCACATCCGCGCGGCCGGCACCAAGACGGTGGCCGAGGAGATGCCGGAGGCGTATAAGGATGTTGACCGCGTGGTCGAAGTCTGCCACGGGGCAGGCATTTCCCGGAAGGTTGCACGGCTGCGGCCTCTGGCAGTCATCAAGGGTTAGCGATAACATAACCATCGCACGACACTGAGCGAGGTGCCGTTATTGGCTTTCGCAGAGTTTATCGCGCTATTGCTTGGTATTTCGGCTGCAGCAGGGGGACTGAGCTGGGGGGCAGAGAGGCTGGCGGAGCGTTATGGCGCCAATTTTGTGGGCAGCATCCTGCTGGCCCTTATCACCACCCTCCCAGAGTATATGTTCGTCGTCTTTGCCTGTCTGAAAGACGAGTATCAGATGGCCATCGGCTCGGCTATCGGCTCCTGTACGCTGCTCATCACCCTGGGCTATGGGAGCGTCATCCTGCTTGCCACCAGCCGCTTGAGCAAGCATCCGGTGAAGCAGATTGAGTTGTCGCGCAATACCGAGGTGGATGCCCTGTATCTGCTGGGCACTGCCGTGGTGGCTTTTGTCCTGGTGTGGTTAGGAGATGGGCTGAATATCTATGATGGGCTGATTCTCATGGCGTTGTTCGGCGCTTATATTATACAGCACTGGCGGCAGGCACGGGTGCACATTGCCGCTCATAATGATAAGCAAGCCAAGCCCGGCGTTGACTGGCCGGCCTGGGCGGCGATGGGCGCCGCCGGTGCAGTCGTGGTGGCTCTTTCGGGCCCGTTTGTTGACTCGATGAAGGAAGTGGCCAGCGTCATCGGTATCAGCCCTGTGGTCATTGCTCTGGTGCTGGGCCCCCTGGCCTCGGAAATGCCCGAGAAGCTCACCGCGTTTATTACGGTAATGCGCGACGGCAAACTGGCGGAGATCTCGGTCTGCAATTTCATCGGCTCCAAGGTCAACCATAACAGTCTGCTGCTGGGTATGTTACCCATCATCGGCCTCTTGCACGGCAAAACCAATATCGAAGGCCTGCTCAGCCCGGCCTTTATGTTGATGACCGCCCTGACGGTGGTGGCCACTCTCTCGCTGGCTCGCCGCCGCCTGGCGCCTTGGC
Organism: Candidatus Zipacnadia bacterium; assembly: GCA_029821455.1. Taxonomy (GTDB): domain Bacteria; phylum Armatimonadota; class Zipacnadia; order Zipacnadales; family Zipacnadaceae; genus JALGVG01. The sequence continues at coordinate 8,035 of JALGTI010000072.1, forward strand.
AAGGCGTCGTATTCGTTCTGCTCTACGTCGGGGTGCTGATAGTCTTCTTCCATGGGTACGGCCCCGTGACCCACTAGACTGAGGGGTGCAATGCAAGGTGCTTGACAGACGACTAATCCGCGAAGAGCCGGACCGCGTGCGCCAGGCCCTGGAAAAACGCCGGTCCGACTTCGACCTTGACGAATTGATACAACTGGAGGCCAGGCGGCGTGAGCTGCTGGCCGTTGAAGAGCTGCGGGCCAAGCGCAACGAACTCAGCAAACAGATCGGCGCCACCATCAAGGCCGGTGATGACGCGGAAGCCCTCAAGGCTGAGGTCAGCGAGGTAAACCGGCAGATTGAGCAGATGGAAAGCGAGCTGACCGAGGTAGAGGCGCTGTTTGACCAGCGGATGCTAGAGATTCCTAACATCCCCCGGGATGAGGTTCCCATCGGCGTGGATGAAGAGGACAATGTGGTGGTGGAGGAGTGGGGCGAAGCGAGGCGCTTCGACTTCGAGCCTAAGCCACACTGGGAACTTGGCCCGCAGCTTGGTATCCTCAACTTTGAAGTAGCAGCTAAGCTGGCCGGGGCGCGCTTTGTCACCGACATCGGGGCCGGAGCGCTGATGGAACGGGCGCTGATCAACCTGATGCTGGATACTCACACGCGCAAGCACGGCTACACCGAGGTGCTGCCGCCGTTCCTGGCCAATGAGCGCTCACTGATCGGCACTGGCAACCTGCCCAAATTCGAGGATGACCTGTTCAAGACGCGGGAGGGCCTCTACCTGATTCCCACCGCCGAGGTACCGCTCACTAATATGCACCAGGACGAAATCCTGGATGGCAATCTGCTGCCGCTTTGCTATGCGGCCTACACCGCCTGTTTCCGCAGTGAGGCCGGCGCGGCCGGCCGCGAGAGCCGGGGCATCATCCGCCAGCATCAATTCCACAAGGTGGAGCTGATGAAGTTCACGCGCCCCGAACAGGCAGATGACGAGCTGGAGAAGCTGGTCAAAGACGCCGAGACCATTTTGGAGCTGCTGGAGTTGCCCTACCGGCGCGTGCTCCTATGCACGGGGGATTTAGGGTTCCAACCGGAGCGCACCTATGATCTGGAGTTCTACTTCCCGGCGATGGGCAGGTGGCTGGAGCTTAGCTCCTGCAGCCAGTATGGTGAGTTCCAGGCGCGACGCTGCAACACCCGCTTTCGGCCCCAGCCTGAGGCCAAGCCTCAATTCGTCCATACGATGAACGGGTCAGGCGTGGCATGTGGGCGGACGCTTGCGGCGATCATCGAGCACTATCAGCAGGAAAACGGCACCGTCGTCGTCCCCGAGGCCCTCAGGCCCTATATGGGCGGCCTGTCGGAGATCCTCCCCCCGCTGCCCTAACTGTACTTGCATTCGCCTTAAGTCAGCGGAGTGATCTAGGTGCCCTTACGCTGGCTCTTGGCCCGCTTTTTCTTGCGCTTCTCCTTCAGGTCCTTCTTGCTCTTGGGCGGGAGTTTGCCCCGCGTGCGCTGCTGCTTGTCTGCCATAGTATCTCACCCCCTGATCCGGCACCTAGTGCGCTAATCGCTGACCTTGCGCAACGCCTCGTCACGCGCGGCCAGCGCTTTGTCCCAGTAGTCATGCAGTCGTAACAGGCCGAATTCGTCAATGACAGCCTCGATGTCGAGGCCCTTGCGCTCGCTGCCGATGGCGTACTTGGCCTCCTGGGTCACGTAATCGAAGCTGATGTCGGTGCCGTATTTCTCTAGCATCTCGTCCATCTTATCCCAGTTGTAGTCCATATGCAAGAGCCGGCGGTTAAGGTTGAGGCGATGGGTGATGAGCGCCTCGTAGGTTGACTGTTCAAGCTGCCAGCCGGTTATATCCACGATCTGGCCCAGCTCCGCCCCGATGGCCGAGACGATATAGCAACCCAGTTCCTGCGCCCACCAGCGTACCTGCCGCCCGCCCCGGTACATCGAGCAGAAGAAGATGAGCTCGGCCCCGTTCTCCCTCAGGCCCTCCATAATGTTGCGGAAGTTGAGGTCAAAGCAGATGCAGATCCCCACCCGGCCGAACTCGGTTTCAAAGACACTGGCCTCCTCGCCGGGGCGGATGCCATCCTCGATCTCGCCGATGGTGGGGTTCATCTTGTGATAGACGCCGGCGAGTTCCCCCTGCCGGTCAATCAGTAGGGCTGAGTTCCATAGCGTATCGCCCTCGCGCTCCCACATCGGCCAGATGATGTACAGATTGTGCTTGCGTGCCATCTCCATCGCCCACGAGCTGGTGGGGCCGCCGATTTCCTCAGCCACCTCTGCTGGCGTGCCGTCCGGCCGGGGGTAGACCTCCGGGAAGGCCAGCATTTCCGCTCCCATCCTCGCCGCCCGCCAGATGTACTTCTCCACCATCTCAAAGAATGGCTGCGGGTCATCGGGGTTGTACTTGGGGTCAGGGCTGTGGGACACACTGCCGACTGTTACATACCTGGACATGATACCATCTCCTCTCTGTGGTCGTTATTCCGCAATTCGGATGACGAAATCCTGCGTAGCCTTACCAAGGCGTTCAATAGTAGCCGCTACGCTGACTTCAGCCGTCCCCGCTACCTGGGGAGTACCTGACAGGAGGCCAGTTGCCTCATCAATGGCCAGCCAGTCAGGGCCCTGTTCGATGGAAAAGATAGGCGCTTCGATATCCCCGAAGCAAATGTGGCGAGTGCTGACGCGATAGGTACCGTGCATCCGCAGGTCTCCCAGTGAGCGAGTTGAGGCGACCTGATAGCTGTACTGCTGTCCGACTCTGGCCGTCACAACCGGCTCAGAATATATGAAAGGCCGGGGCGCGCTGGCGTAGTCGGACGGGCCGCTTCGTACCCCCTTTGTGTCTACCGCGACGATGCGGTAGTACGCTCTATTCGCGTTGGGCAAGGTTGCTTGCGGGCCAAGCACTACCACTTCTGTGACGCCTGTCTCCGCGAGGAAGTTTGCGGGGAACGTCTCCACCTTCCAGTCAGACCCACGTTTGTCGTAGTCGTCCTTTCCCGCATTTACCTGATAAGGGATGTCGTTGGCGGTGAAGCCCTTTTCGTCACTGCCATAGACGCGGTACAGAATTGGGCGGCGGCCGACGGGGTTAGGGTCCCACCTCAGGACCCATGCGCCCGTCTCGGCGTCCTGCTCAATCCGCACATTGAGCGGCACCGCTGGCCCTCGCGGCGTGAACCGCCACGTCTCACTCCACGGCCCCCACACCCCGTTTTCGTCCTTGGCTCGCACGCGCCAGTAGTATTCCGTATCCGGGGTCAGCAAGCCCACGTAGGGGATTGTGTACTGCGTCTGGCCGGCGTCGGCGGTGTTGGAGATAAGCTTCTCGAAGTTCGGCGACAGCGGCCACTTCAGATCCGGCCGATCAGACAGCTCAAAGTTGTAGTCGCTGATGTTGTCACCATCGGGGTCTTCAGCACTGTACCATTGAAAGGTGAACTGCGAGCCCTCAACATCTGCGCCATCGCGGGGGAAAATGGGAGCAGTGGGCGCGGCTGGCGGTTGCGTTGAGGAGCGCTCTATCCACTCATGCGTAATGCGAACCTGGCGCCCACCGGGGCTTTCGTCGGTGTACACGAATCTGTTCTCACCAACCCTCATTTCCGGCAGCGCAAGCGGCGCCATCTGGATATCGTTGATGATACCCAGGCT
>JALGTI010000466.1 GCA_029821455.1 Candidatus Zipacnadia bacterium
GCGACGCATCGCCTGGTGGCAGGCGGCGCTGCGTTATGCAGTCATCGCTCTGATCTGTCTACCGGCGCCGCTGTGGGCGTGGTACACTGCCCACGTGGACCCCACCTACAAGGAAAAGATAGACACGCTGACCGCCTCGGCGCGGCCAATTGACTATGCCATCGGCTATGGCCTGCCACTTGTCCTGGCTGCACTGGGAGCCCTGTACGTATTATGGCGGTGGTGGCGATCCAACGATGAGCCAGAGGGCCGCCAGTCGCCGCCGGCCTTGCTGCTGCCCGTAATATGGGTTGTCGTCAACGCGCTGCTGCTGTATGCGCCCATCTCGTTCCAGCGCAAGCTTGCCGAGGGGCTGCACCTGCCTATCTGTATACTGGCGGCCATTGGCGCTCTCTATGTGCTCGGTCGGTCCTTAGGGAGGCGCGTGTCGCGGGCGGCCATCCTAGTCATCGTCGCCCTAGTGTGCGTGCCCTCGAATGTGTTCTTCGTCAGCGACTGCCTGCAGCACGCGGCCGTGAACAACCTCGACCTCCTCCACGTGCTGCAGCCACCAATGTACCTGAGTGATGATGAGGTAGAAGCCATGAAGTTCCTGGGGCAGGACACGATCTGGGCGGACCTGGTGATGTGTTCATCCCTGACAGGGAGCCATATCCCGCCGCGTGCGCCCTGCCGCGTCTATGCCGGCCACTGGGCGGAGACGCTAGAGTTCGGCCGTGCCCTGCGCGGAGTCGGCGTTTTCTTCAAGCCAGGTCAGACTCCAGGAATCAGGCGATTGGTGTTGGATACGATCGGGGTTACTGTAGTTTATTACGGCCCTCAAGAGCGGATGTTTCAGACTGCGATGGCCCGCGACATTGACCCATTGGGTGAGAGTGTACCTGCAAGCGATGACCCTGGCGACGCCTTACCTGAGTTGCTCGAGGTGTTCAAGAACAAGACTGTGACCATCTACCGGGTCGCTGAGCAGCCAGGGGAGGGGCGACCGTGAGCGCGCATGGCATTAGCATAGTGTTACCCGCGTACAACGAGGGCCACTGCGTTGAGGCTGCTCTGGCGCAAGTGCTGGCCTATGTGGATGACAGGGAGCTTGAGGCCGAGATTATCGTGGTAGATGATGGCAGTGTGGATGATACCCTGGCACTGGCACAGACGGCAGCCACCTGCGACCAGCGCATCAGGGTCTTGTCGCATCAGCCCAATCGTGGCAAGGGATATAGCGTCAGGCAGGGCGTGATGACCGCTCAGATGCCGATGGTTATGTTCGTCGACGTGGATATGGCCACCCCGATAAATGAGGCGGACAAGCTGATACCAGCGCTTCGGGACGGAGCGCACATCGTCATCGGCTCGCGCTATTTGCCCGCGTCCACTCTGGCCAGGCCCCAGCGCCGGCTGCGCCGCATGATGGGCACAGCCTTCCGGAAGCTGGCAATCCGGCTGCTGAATCTGGGAGTCAGCGATGTCACCTGTGGCTTCAAGGGCTTTTCCCGGGAAGTGGCCTGGAGGCTGTTTAGAATACAGCGGGAGAATGGCTGGGCATTCGACGCTGAGATCATCTATCTGGCCCGCAAGCTGGGCTATCGCATCGTAGAGATGCCTGTGACCTGGTACGATTCGGGCGACACTCACTTCCGCATCGTGCAGGATGGGCTGAGTGCGGTGGCCGAGCTGCTGTATATCCGCCGCAATGATCGGAGAGGCCTGTATGGGCCGTGAGCGGCGCCGCGATGTCTACTGCCTCCTGATCCTGGCCCTATTGGCTGTCGGGTTCTTGTGGCCGGTGACACTGGGCGGCAAAGTGATGCTGCCCGGCGATCTGCTGCTGCTGGCCGACCCGTGGGCCGCGCACGCCGGCGAGTTCCCCGAGTTTAAGCGCGTTGGCAATCCGATTCTGGATGCCGTCAACCAGTTCTATCCCTGGCGGGCCTATGCGCGGGAGCGCCTGCTGCGTAACACACTGCCGCTGTGGAATCCCCACCAGTTTTGCGGAACGCCCTTTATCGCTAATAACTCGTCGGGCATATTCTATCCCGAAACGTGGCTGCATTGCCTGATGCCTAGCGAACGAGCACT
>JALGTI010000467.1 GCA_029821455.1 Candidatus Zipacnadia bacterium
CAGGACGCTGAATACGCTGAAGCGGCCTACGATGGCGCGAAGCTGGCCCTGCAGCGTCTGAAAATGTCGCTGGCCCTCAAGGAACTGACCGACCCCATCCAGATTGACCTGTGCCGCGATCACCGGGAGTTCGAGGAGCGCACCGGCCAGGACGTGGGACATTGGGTCAAGGGGATGGCGTTCCCGCACCAACGGCGAATCGTGATAAAGCGGGTCCCAACACTGAGCATCGGCAAGCTCACCGGTCACGAACTGATGCACGTGCTGCTTGAGGAACGCCTGGCCGGCACAGGCGTTACTGTCCCCCGTTGGCTGCACGAGGGCCTGGCCAAGTACAGCACCGATGACCTCTCCCCCGGCGACCGCCAGGCCCTGGCCCGGGCCGCAGCCGCCAATAGGCTGCTGAACCTCCAGGAGCTTGAACAGGCCTTCGCGGGCAAGGTCGAGCAGGTCAGCCTCGCCTACGCGCAGAGCTACACCCTGGTCCAGTTCCTGGTGGAACATGATCCCGGGCGGCCTTGGAGCAGGCGTATGGCTTGCCGCTGGTGGTGCTGGAGCAGAAGTGGCTGGAGGTGGTCCGCAATACATACGTGGCTGAGGCTCTGCCGCCCAAAGCGGAGCTTGTCATTCTCACCGTGATGGGCCTCCTCTTCCTACTGGCCATTGCAGTCCGTTGGCGCCAGCGGATGGAAATCCGCCGCCAGATGCAAGAGCAGGAGCAGTTGCAGCAGCTTTTCCAGAGACCTGACGTGACGGACATCGCTGCCGCCGAGGGCGTGACAGGTGATAGCGACGAAGATGTGTGGTATACTTAATCATACCAGACATCCCGGTGGTCTCCTTCCTGCAACGACGGGAGATACACATAACCGCTGAGCACCGGATTAGAGCATTATGCCCAAAGAGACAATGACGCCCCGCGAGCGCTGGCTGGCCGTACTCAACGGCGAGAAGCCCGACCGTGTGCCGATGGATTATTGGGCGACTGAGGAATCCACCCAGAAGCTGCTGCAGCATCTGGGTTGCAGCGATACACAGGAACTGTTTGAACACCTGCACATTGATCGGCCCGTCAGCGTCGGCCCTCGCTACGTTGGCCCTTCTTTGCCGCCGGATACGGATGTCTTCGGCTGCCGATCCAGAGACATTGAGTACGGCACCGGTATCTACCGTGAGTGCATCTCCCATCCACTGGCGGAGTACGAGACAGTTGAGGAGGTTGAGGCGAATTATGCCTGGCCTGACCCCGACTGGTGGGATTACTCAGATATACCCGACCAGCTCAAAGGCAATGAAGACAAACCGATTGCGGGTGGGGGGTCAGAGCCGTTCCTGACCTATTGCCACCTGCGCGGGCAGGAACGCGGCTATATGGACCTGGTGATCAACCCGGAGCTGGTTCACTACTGCCTCGACAAGCTGTTTGACCTGCGCTATGAGGATACACGCCGCATCTATGAGCAGATACCGGGGCAGGTAGACATAACCTGGGTGGCCGAGGACCTCGGCTCCCAGGAGAGCTTACTGTTCTCGCCAACGCAGATTCGGGAGTTTCTGCTCCCGCGAATGAAACGGATGATAGACCTGGCCCATCAGGCCGGGGCTTTCGTCTTCCACCATAGCGATGGCGCAGTGCGCGAGATCCTTCCCGATATGATTGATGCCGGCATTGATGTCCTCAATCCGGTACAATGGCGCTGTGTGGGTATGGACCGCGAAGGGTTGAAGCGCGATTTCGGGGACAAGCTGGCCTTCCACGGTGCGATGGATAACCAGTATACCTTACCCTTCGGCACGGTGGAGGAAGTCCGACAGGAGGTCTTGGACAATCTACGCATTCTTGGGGCCGGTGGCGGGTATATCCTTTCCCCCTGTCACAATATTCAGGCTGTTGGCCCGCCGGAGAACATCGTGGCGATGTACGAGACGGGTTATGAGTATGGTTGGCAATAACCAGCTAAGCAGAGAGGAGCAAACAACGTGGAGAGCTTCTACGAGTTCATCTTAAAGGTCTGGCATTCCGCCCTACCCATCCAGCTTGCCCGCGCCATTTGCGTGGCGGTGATTTTCGAGCTGCTCGTCTTCCTCATCAACAAATCAGTGCGGCGCTGGCTGCAGCCGGCCCTGGCCCGAGGCGCCAGCGCTGAGCCGGCCGTGCGCGTCCGCAGGCAACGGATAATCGTCGGCGTGCCGAGTACCATCGTGCGCACGGTGCTATATGTCATTGCCTTCCTGATGATACTGCGCATCTTCCGCCTGGATACCCGCGCCGAACTCATCCCCATTGGCTTTGGTGTACTGATACTGGCAGTAGTGATGGGCCGCAATGCGCTGCGCGATGCCCTGCGTGGTTATCTGATCATCCTCGACCACGATATGGATATTGGTGAAGAGGTGACGATTGCCGGCCAGACCGGGCTGGTCCAGCAGCTTAATCTGCGCGCCACGCGCCTGCATCTACCCTCCGGTGAGACAGTCACCATCCCCAACGGCCAAATCGGGGCCGTCATCAACCACTCACGGAAGTTGCCGCCTGCCTCTGAACC
>JALGTI010000468.1 GCA_029821455.1 Candidatus Zipacnadia bacterium
TGCCGGGACCCGCCTGGGATTGGTATTCTATTGCCAGGATGCGGACAACTACGCGCTGCTTTCTGTGAGGCCCGCGGAGACGGAAGGCGAGGGCATCGCCGCCCTGAGTCTCACACGAGATGGTCGTGAAGAGGTCCTGGCGCAGGAAACCGTCTCGTGGCCGGCGGATACCTGGTATGAGCTGGCCGTCGAAGCTGTTGACGAACGCATCTCTTGTCGCGTCGCCGGCATTGAACTGTTTGCTCCGGCTTTACCGGCTTTCACCAGCGGCCGAGCAGGGGTTTTCGCAGATGGCCCAGGGCCGGCGAAGTTCGATGACATACTCGTGCGCTCCGTCCAGGTCGCGAGGGACGATTTCGACCGGCCGGCATTAGCCGAGTGCTGGAGGCGCGCCGCCGGACGGTGGAATCTGGCAAACGGGTCTCTCCATGCCGGCAGCGAGCGGATGGCGCGCTGCTTGCGTGTTGGCGCAGGCTGGCCGGCAACGTACGTGGAGACATGGCTCATGCCAAGAGGCGGAGCAGGCGGGGTCTATCTGAATTGGGCTGAGACATGGCTCATGCCAAGAGGCGGAGCAGGCGGGGTCTATCTGAATTGGGCTGGGGCAACCGGATACATATTCGGCGCTGAATCCACCCAGTTCACCTTGGCCAAGTTCGTGGACGGGAAAAAGACGGTACTGGCGCGCTGGCCGCTGCTCAAGCCCGACGGCCTTGTACTGCGCCTTTCATACGGCAACGGACGGCTGTGCGCCAGCGTCGGTGCCATCGAAAAGGTAGTTTATGATTTTGACGCGCCGTCCGGAGCATGCGGGCTGTTTGTGCAGGGCAAGGCCGAGTTCTACCATTTCGAAGCGAGAGAGCTACCGCCACCGGGAGCCGAGATCTCCGCCATCAGCGGCAAGCCGCAGTATGTTCCCGGACAACGCGAGGGCACCAAGCGGCCGGTGTTGGGATATGTCTGGCGGCCCAAGCAGGGTCGCTGGTCTGCCAAGACCATCCCTGGCTGCCCACCGGGCCTTGGCCCTGGCCCGTATGGCGATGGGCCCGCCGCGCTCTGGTACTTCCAGCCCTGCCCTGGCGACGCCGTCATCACTGCTGTAAACTGCGCCATTCCCCAGGGCACAACTCTTGGCCTGGCGCTTGCCTGTGAAGATGGAGACTTGGGCAGCGGCTATGCTCTCGAGGCCTCGCAGAGCAGCCCTCTGAGGTTGAAGTTACTACGTCTGGGGGAGATCGTGGCTGAAGCGGAGACCAGTGCGCAAGGCAGCTTTGACCTGTCGCTCTGGCGGGACGGAGATTACGTCGTGGCAACAGCCGGGGATGCAGGCCTCGCCTACAAGGATGACCAGCCGCTGCTCGGAGGGCGATGTTGCGCCTATGCACGGGGAGCCGGGGGCATCATCGGCAAGCTCAGCCTCGGCAACCGGCGCGCGCACTACTATGCGTTCAGAGAGATAGAGACCGATTGGCAGCCGCAAGCGGGCGAATGGATGGCCCATTCGGGCATGGCGTGCATCGCCTGGGATTACTGGCTCACAGGTAAGGGCACTCCCCGCGCGATGTCCTACAACATCCATCCCCAACCCCACAATCTGCAGGTGGACTTCTGGGTCAGCGAACACACGCTGGGCTATACCAGCGGCCATCACCAGCACTTCCCATACTACAACATCAGCCTCGTCACCTGCGCCAGGACTCGCTCACCGGATAGCGGCTATCGCTTCTTGATTGCGGGAGAAAACGGACGGGTCACGCGGCTCTTGAGGCTTGGGCAGGTAGTTGCGGAAACTAGCGACCGGCGCTTCTGGATTACGATGGGTGGCCACTGCAACAGCCCACGGGCCATCCACGTGGTGGTGAGCCAGTTGAACGGACAGATCAGTCTGCACATCAATGACGACGAAGCGCTGCGGTTTACGGATTCGGAGCCATTGAGCGGAGGTTACGTGGGGATTGGCGTGGCGGACTGCGCGGCCAACTTCCGCGACTTCTGGATGGCCCCGGCGACCTCCCCAGATGATTCGTAGCCACATAGGTCGAGCTTTCCAGCCCCCATTATTTATCAACGCGTAGGTCGGGCTTTCTAGCCCGACGCCGTTGCGCGGCACTCGACACAATAGGCGCATGATGCCGGAAATGCGCAAGCGCCGTTACCCAACGTCGAGCTGGACCCCATTACCGTCCCGGCCAGTGCTATCCACGCCTTGTTAGACAAGCAGCTTCACCAACTCAGTGTCGCTCTTCCGTGCTGCCACATGCAGGGAGCTGCACCGCGGACAAGTCGTCTTTTTCTCCCAATTACTCGAGCTATTATTCATAGTGTAATACGTCCGTATTGATGCTTGCTTTCTATATTCCAGAGATGTACAATGTGGAAAGCGTTAGTGGCAAGTGTTGAGGCAGACAAATCGCCTCGACAACGAGCCCAATTATGACAGGAAAGGGTGAGTAGTATGAAGCTGCTGAGTTATGTCGGACTTACAGTAGCGGTAGTCTGTCTCTTGGTTGGCTTAGTCGGGTGTGGTGGCGGCGGGGACAATGGCAACGGGGATGCAGAACGCAAGTCCAGCGCCATTGCATCTGCTCAGCAATCCGCCTGCCCAGCCCGTGGCGATGGCGTTGGTCAAGCTCGTCCAGACTGGCTCGGCTACCGTCGAGGTGCGGACGCTGCAGAACGGTTACTTTGCTGCTGAGGTGGCGGCTGGTGCGGTGACGGTGACTGCCGATCCGCCCGAGGATAAGCAGGACCAATACTCCACTTCCCCCGCGACCCAGGTTTCGGCGACCAAAGGGCAGGTCACTAAGGTAGATGGGACTACGACCGGTGCTCCTCCGACCGTACGAATTGCCGACTTCTGGCCATGGAATGTCGGCAACAAGAGCATCCAGGATAGTACGGGGTGGCACGACGACCACGGTGGATGGTATGCGGGCTGGGAAAGCGACCATCATCTATGCTGGTGGAACGTTATCATAGGCACCACAAGCGTAGGCGGACAGACAGCCTACGTTCTGTTTTGCCCGTATGGCAACCCCGCCGCTGTAAGTGCGATGGACGTTGACTCTCCCCAGCCACTCGGCGGCGAGTCCGTGATCTTACGCCCTGGTAGCGATGGCTCGGTTACCATGTACGGTCAGTGTTGGGTGGTCCGCAATCAGGACGACACCTACGAAGTCATCGGCTACATGTACGATACACCCATTATCTGGCCGGTGATGAGCTTGGGCAAAGAATACACCGGGACCACCACTGTCCAGCAGCGAACGATAAACATTGACCTCGCGCCCAACTTGTCACTGGCAGACCTGGACGACCCTGGCCCTGATGTTCGCCGAGGATTCTTCGAACCATGTCCCCAGTCCGTAACCTGGACGCAGAGGCTGACAGGCATCGGCGTCCCGGTCAGTACACCGGCTGGCAGCTTCACCGACACGATGGTACTGTCTCTGATGGTAGAGGAGACGTATAATGGCAACATCATCACCAGCAATGTGCAAATAATACTTGCCCGTGACATTGGTTGGATTGCGGAGTGTGGGCTTCACACGTCCCGACCTGTGGGCCAGCCCAGCGGCACCGGGGACGTGATTGGGCAATATTATGACCTTTTGCACTACGCCCGCGTGAACGGAGCCGAGTGGGGCACGCTGCCCCCGTCGCACATGATTGGTAGGTAGCCGCCTAGGTGAGTCTTTCTAACCCGCATTATTCATCAACGCGTGGGCACCCAGGGGTACCCACTTCTGCGCGCTCTGCAAGAGTGGGTCCGGGGCGGGTTAGCCTTTCTAGAGACGTGGCCGAAAAATGCCTTAATCTGAGAAGAAAGGGTGAGTAGTATGAAGCTGCTGAGTTATGTCGGACTTACAGTAGCGGTAGTCTGTCTCTTGGTTGGCTTAGTCGGGTGTGGTGGCGGCGGGGACAATGGCAACGGGGAT
>JALGTI010000073.1 GCA_029821455.1 Candidatus Zipacnadia bacterium
GTCGCGGGCTACTCCGATGTCCTTGAGGCCATCGAGCCGCCATCTGCAGATGAAATAGCCAAGACGAAGCAAGCATTGCACAAGTATCTGACCACCGAACTGAAGCTGCAAAGCGTGCTGGTCGTCATAGATACGGATGTAGCTGGTGTTGCCTTCGCTGCGACGACTGATGACCACGATTTCCTGCGTGGTCAGGTGATTCTGGCCGCACTGACATTGGCGACGGCCACTCCCTGGGTTGAGACGATTTATGTCAGTCCGCACTTTGGCGGGTTCCCCCTCAGCACTGTTGAGGTTCCGATGCAGAGTGTGCGCAACCTCGTCAACGAGCGCATCACCCTCGAGCAGTTCTTTCACAGTTGGCACACAGAGCTTATGCCCACCCCACTCGATTTGCCCGGCGCTCTGCTTGTGCCCCTGTCAGAGGCTGAGGAGGGATGGCAGGCTCAAGACCCGGAAGACACCGATGGCCTGCAGGTCCTGGCTCAATTCGAATTGCCTGAGCTGCACGACCGCTTTATGGAGAATTATCCTGCCGCCCAGAGCGAGGTGGCGCTACCGGACGATGGAACGTTGAAGATGGCTGTAATTGACTGCGGCGACCGGGAAGGCGCAGAGCAGCTTCTGAAGGCCCTGGAGCAGGAACTTGGTGGTCAAACCATTGCTCCTAACGAGGGTGAACTCCTGGTGGCCGGCGACAAGCCCACCAGTATCCGGCAGAGAGGCGGGTGCTTGTACCTGATACAGGGTCCGTTGCAGGCGACTCAGACTGCAGTAAAAACTCTTGAGGAAGAGCCACAGGTTGGCCCTGTGCAAATAGCCTCCGGCGCTGTGGCGGGTCAGGAGACACCTCCTGCGGGTGGCCAAACACAGCAGCCTGGTGAGGCCGGTACAACGCAGCCTCCTGTCGGGCAGACGCTCCCAGAAACACCCCCCCAGCCCCAGAACCCTCCTCTGCCCCTGGTGGCTGATAGTGTGATCAAGGAGGCGATGCTATGCGAGGGGGTTGACGAAAGGAACAAACCTGTCGGGGTCGGCGATCAGTTTGGCCCCCAGGCCAAGAAGGTCGGCCTGTTCCTGGCATTTGAGGCTGCGCCCGCGAACACCGAGATTGCTCTAGAGTGGTATCGCGATGGCGAATTCATTTTCCGCAAAATCCTGCTAGTAGCCGGTGATCAGCGCGTCGTCACCTCCTTGTACTCCAAGCGCAGTCCTTACCTGCAAGCGGGGAACTACGCGCTGGAAATCCTGGAGAATGATCGCCTGGTGGCCCGATTACCCTTCAGCATTCAGTAAAGCCTACTTACGGCGCAGGTGCCCCAGATATTGTGGCGAATAATTGGTTTCCCGAACCTGTGTACGGGCGTGTTTCATCACGCCCGTATATGCTACGAATCCGAGGCTACGATTAATCGCGCCCCTCCAAAACCACCTGCTCTTGTATGGGAGCCCGTCAGCCATAGCCAGCAATGATACCAAGGTGACAGAGGAACGAGCCGGGCTACCTCGCCTGCCGGCCATAATCCTGGGACTGGGCCTCATCGTGTTAATGGGGTGGCTTACCCCGTACGTGACGTTTATGGTGAAGACCGGGGCTGTGACGATGAGCGGCGCCTTCGCGTGGGGACAAGTACCCACGGGACCGTTCCTGGTCCTGGTAGTCATCGCAGTGGTGGCCCTTGGTGTCAACAAGGCGCTTGGGCGCCGCGTATTGAAAACCGGCTTCACGCTGATACCCTACATCTTAGTAGTAAGTACCTTGAGCCTGTGTTCTTCGAGCATGCTGTGGTATGTACCCAGCCTTATCAGCTATCCGTTCTACGCTCACGGGGGGCATCCGCCCTGGGCCCAACAGATACTCCCGCACCTCCCCGACTGGCTGATGTTCGGCGATGAGCCCGGCCAGGATCTCTGGGTCAGGTATCTATACGAGGGCCATCCCAGTGGGACACCCAGAGTCCCGTGGGGGCAGTGGGCCGTGCCTCTGGCTGCGTGGCTGGGAATGCTGGCGATGATTCATTTCACGGCCGTTTGCATAACCGGGATGTTCAGGCGCCGTTGGTTTCACCAGGAGCATATTACATTTCCGTTTGCGGAATTGGCTCTCAGCGTTGGAGGGGGACCGAGCACCTGGGCTACCAAGCGCGGCATCTTTCGTGAAAAACTGATGTGGCTGGGCTTTGCCATCCCATTCTTACACACTACTCTAGTGTCCATTTCCTTCTTTGTGCCAGGCTTTCCGAGCCTGGCCTTCAAGGACGTTCACCTGATGCACCTGTTCAAGGAGGCACCCTGGAGCATTCTGTCGGAGCCCTGGCACGTGATGCTTCGGTTCCAGTGGCTTGTGCTGGGTATTGCTTATCTCATTCCCTCCCAGATTAGCATCGGCACGGTGTTCTTTTTCTTCACATTTCTGGCCCAAGTAGTGTTACTGGCGTCTTTCGGAGCAACCGGTGGCGAGTGGAATCCCTACGGCGTCAGCTACAACCAGTCGCTGGGCGCCTTGATTGTGTTCGGTGTTTTTCTGTTCTACGCCGCCCGTCTGGACATCCGCCGCATGTGGTCAGACCTGTGGTCCGATATCACCGGCCAGCGCTCTGAGCAACCCCATCCCGACCGCTGGCTGCTACTGGGAGCCATCGTTGGCACCCTTGGCCTCATCACTTGGGCGCATCTGGCCGGATTGGCTCTCTGGGTGGCCGGGCTGTTCATAAGCCTGGTCATCATCTTTCAGCTTTGCATGGCCAGGCTCGTAGCAGTTCTGGGGATGCAGCACGCAGTGATAAGAGCCTCTCCCTCCGGCCTGCTTTTTGTCATCTTTGGCACTCGGCTGCTGGGGCCAATGAACCTGCCGAGTATGAGCATCCAGGAGCGGGTTATCTGGTACGCGCAGCAAAGCAGCTTCTTGCCGATGATCCTCCAGAGCCACAAGATCGGCGATGTGGAACGCTGGCACAGCTCCAAATATATCGGCGCAATGCTAATTGGTGGTGTGGTGGCCCTGCTTGCTTATACGTTCTTCTTTATGCGAATGAATTATCAGCATGGGGGCCTTGTGGTCAGTCCCGGCTGGTACTTCATGTACAGTGAAATCTGGGTCTATGATGGTCTCGCCTCGCGCCTGTCTGACCTCTCCGCTCCCTCCTGGGTGGCGCGCTTCGCTGTACTATCCGGAGCACTGATTATGTGGGGCCTGATGGTATGCCATCGTAGTCTCCCCTGGTGGCCGTTCCACCCTCTGGGTTACCTGCTCGCAAGTGGTTATACTTCGCAGGTCACTTGGCCTGGCCTGTTGATGGGGTGGACGATTAAGACGGCAGTCAGCAAGTACGGCGGGGAGCGACTCTACTTCACCCTCCGGCCCCTCTTTTTCGGTCTCCTGCTCGGCGACCTGAGCGGCCAGGCCTTCTGGGCAGTGGTCTGCGCTGTGGCTGTCGGAGCCGGATGGGTGGCAGGAGGCTGAGTGCGGAAGATGAACAACTGGAGCGGAGCGAAATTAGCCTCGCAGTAGCCGCACTTTGTCCCAAACCGAAGTTCGCAGCTAAATCTAGTTAGGAGAAGGAAAGATGAACGCGCAAAGACTTGATTTTCACGGAATGGACTGCATTCAGTTAGAAAACGACTTCATCAGTGTGGTGCTGGCCCTGCAGTCGGGGGACATACTGGACTATCTCAATAAGCAAACCGGCCATCACCAGTTCTGGGTCGCCGAAGATAGCATGGTAGCGCAGAGCTACAAGTATGGGATCCAGCTTCCCTGGATAGCCAAACCCGAGCTTGTAGGGGAACCCACGTGTGACGATGGAGAGTGCTGGGTGGAAATGCATGCGACAACCAAGACCCTCACCCAGACCTTCAAGTTTGGGCTGGCCGCTGACACGGCCGCGCTGCGTCTGACCCACAATATCGAAAACATCTCAGACCAAGTGCAGACCCCTGACCCCCGCATCTTCTACCACCTGAACGTCGCCTCCCAGGCGGAGAAGTCCGGCATCCTATCCGGTAGCGGGCCGAAATTCAACAACATCACTGTCCCCCACGGCAAGCACCGCTTCTTTGTGGGAAAGGAATGCGAATGGCCTGGCGACGGATACTGGGAAAACCACGAGGCCGGACAGGATGTTTTCGAGCCCTCTGCCTTCAGAACGAGAGTCTGGACCCGTCCCCGCTGGTTCGCGGTCGTGGATGCCGAGGTCAGGGAAGGTATAGCAGTCAGGTTCCACCAGCCAGCCGGCTTTGTGCGCTCAATGATGCCGGGCTTTGCGTTCGCACAGGCGGTTACGGTGGAACAGGACTTCTCGATTGGCGAATTGCAGCCCCGCGAAAGCGCAAGCTTCCAGATGGATATTGCCGCTATCAGTGGGCTGTCGCGGGTGGACCACATCGGGCCAACATACGCCCTGGAGATTGATCTGACAGCCGGCTTGAGGCTTGAAGAGCAACAGGATGTGACGGTTCGGGCCAGCGCCTTTGCGCCCGGCAGCGCAAAAGGCCAGTTCATTGTGCGCACAAACAAAGTCGAGCTGGAGCGCGAAATCGAGTTAGCAATAGGAGGCGTAGGCCAAACCGCGCAAGAGACGTGGCGCGGCGGGCCGTTCGGTAGCAAAGAGTGGCTGGAAGCGATCTGGTACTATGTCGACAAGAAACCTGGCGATGTGGGACGGCCGACTCCGCGCGTGGAGCTGCAGATGGAGGGTGACCGCGTTGACCGCTGGTTCGCGCCATCCCCGGAGAATGAGGAGATTCTGGAACGTCTTGAGCGGCAAGTAGACGTGATGTCCGGCCGGGTTGCGTCTGATGAGGTACCACGCGAATTGGAATCGGCCCTGCGTGGATTTCTGGAGCAAGCCAATGAGTTGCGCCGGGAGCGGATTGATCCGGATGCAATGTACGTGTTATTGGACCGTGCCGAATGTGTTGGCGAAGTTCAGATCCCTAAGGATGGCTTTGATCTATTTGACCGCGACGAGATTCGCAGCGCTGCGGACGATGAGACCGCTAGCTCGCTTCTAACCAAGGCGCGGGAGGACGTTCTTGCTCAGGGAGACTCATTTTACGCATTGGCCGCGCCCGGCCGAAGAGCCTATATGCCCAGCTTCGATCTGGCACCCCACGCGGCGTATGCCGCGATATGTTATGCCTGTTACGCAGATAGGGAGTGCGGGGAGCGCGCCAGGCGGGCCCTTATGGTTTTCGCTGACGACTTCGAACGATACCACCTCACAGGCGCTGGAAACATCCTGCACCTCTCCGGTGTCGTCCCATCCCTGATTACTGCCTATGATCTGGTCCGCGAACTGTTCGCGCCTGAGCAGGAAGTGAAGCTCCTGCGGTACTTCTTCTGGCTCGCCGACCTGCTCGAAGGGCATGTCAATGCCAAGGGCGATAACGATGAGATTCACGAGTCAGGTGCAATTGCCTGGCTGGCCGCAAGGTTCCCGTATCTGCCGGATTCCAGGCGCAAGCTCAGGCGCGCGCACGCAGTGCTGTGCAGACAGGCTCACACCATCAACGAAGAGGGTGGATGGCCGGAAAGCCCCAACTACAACACCCAAATCACCATCGCCTATATGGGGCATGCCCATCTTATGAAACGCACTGGTATGCCCATCCACACTGGCGATACAGGGAAAGCGATCAGGCTACTGCTTGATTGGTTGATCCAGATTCTGACACCGGACTACCGGATTCCCATGCTCGGGGATGGAGTAAACCGCCGCCCCTTATCAGACACGTTCTTTCTGGGGGCCAGTTTGTTCGACGATGGCCGCTACCTGGCTGTGGCCCGAAAGCTACTGGCGTACGAGCAGAAGGAGGGCATCGAACTTCCCGGACAGTTTGGCCCGCTGGCGCTCCTCACCTATCCTGCGAGCCTGTCACCACAGAAGGTTGAACTGCCACTGGTAAGCACGCTGCCGGCCACCGGCTATCTTCTGCTGCGCAGTAGCCAGGAGCCAGAGGCTGAATTCCTGATTAGTGACTACGGGCCGCATAAGCCTGGCCACGGACATATGGACAAACTATCCTTCGAGTTCTACGCATTTCGCGAGAACCTTATCAGGGATACGGGCTATGGCATGGGTGCCACCGAGCATCACAATCTAGTCGTCGTGGATGGCGAGGGCCAGGAACGACTGTGCGGCAAGCTCGAGAGTCTGGAAACGGAAGCGGACGGCGTTGTGCGCGCCATCGTATCTGCCGAGACTTCTCCGGGCGTAACGCATACAAGGCAGTTCATCTACTCGCCATCCAAGTGGCTGCTGGTACACGATTCCCTGGTCTCGGACGAAGAGCACGAATACTCGTGGCGAGTTCACTTCAATGGAATAGCTAAGGCTGACGGCAATCGTTTCATCTACCAAAGCGAGGCCGGGCCGGGGGTCGTGGTGTTGGTGCTTGGCGGCAGCGCTCAACTGGAAGATACTCGACGCGTGACCTTTTCAGCTCACGAAGGCATTAGCCATCGGCCTATCCACAGGCTGGTGATGGCGGACACTGCGAGGGAGAAGGAGTTCCTGGCTCTTCTGGTAGCTTACAAACAAGCCCCACCGGAGGTTGGTTTGGAGTGGGATGCAGGTAGCGAAACTGCCTCCATCCGCGTTGGAGAACTGGTCCAGGAGGTGATCATCCGAGGGCTTCAACCATGAAGACCGAAGGCACCTATCTGGTCAGCGATCCTCAAAGACCGCTCGTTTGGGGAGAAGCTAATGCGCCTTTCACTGATTGCCTACCCAATACCTGGTCAGGGAACCACTATTCACCCACGCTAGCGGCCTTACGTGTCGGTTGTGCATGGCTGCCATCACCTGCTGTTAGCCAGTGGCTGTCACCACTACCTAATTCTAGCACAGTCACTCCTTGACTTCCAGTCCCCGCTACTATAATGTAAGACGGCTTTTGCAGCAGTCTCCCTAGGGAACATCAGCCTCTTGGCAATCAGTCGCGCTATCCACGGCCACAGTCAATACTTGTAAGGAGAAGGGTTGATATGTCACGAAGATTGGTACTGGGGACGTTGCTTATAACGGCCGCGGCTTGGCCGGCGCCTGCCGACTTCACGGCCGTAGCCGCTGGCCAGCCACAGTGCGCCATATACATCGGGCAGTTCGCTGATGCTGTGGACCAGTTTGCTGCCCGGGAGTTGCAGGATTATTTCGCTAAGATCACCGGGGTGACGGTGCCTATCGTCTCGCGCTTCAGCGATCTATCCAAAGACTTGATTGTGGTAGGTGTCAATGAGATTTCGCGGGAAGTGGCCCGTGACCTTCAATCCGACGAGGCCACAGATGAAACCTTCATCATTCGCACCATGCCCCATCGCCTCTACCTGCTGGGCAACCAGCGGCGGGGGACGTTGTACGCCGCCTATGAACTGCTCCACCGTCTAGGGGTGCGCTGGTTTATGCCTGGCGAGATGGGCGAATGGGTGCCAAGCACCCCCGATCTCGTGGTGCCCGCCACGAACCTACTTCATACCCCCGCCCTGCATCGTCGTAGCGGAATTAGTTGGGGCTACGGTACCTGGGATGGAATGACGGTATCCCTATGGGCACTACGCAACCGCTTCAATTATGGTGTAGGTCGCAAGCCCGGGTGGGGTCCGGGGCATGACTACAGCATTGGTGGCAGCGGCCACAGCTATCAGTATTTGGTTCCACCAGACAAATACTTCGAAGAGCATCCGGAGTATTATTCCCTTATCAACGGAGAGCGCACCGCCGGCCCCGGCCAGTGGCAACTGTGCACTACCAATCCTGATGTCGTCAAGATTGCCGCTGACACCTTGATCGAATGGTTCGACGAAAACCCCACAATGGAGGCCTGCATGGTAAGCCCCAATGACGGGCGCGGCTTTTGCCAGTGTCCGGATTGCCAGGCCCTCGATGACCCCGACTTGCCTGGTTCAATGACAAACCGGGTCGTTGACTTCATCAACAGAGTCGCTCCCCTCGTGCGCGAGAAATACCCGAATAAGCTCTTGATGTTCTATGTGTATGACTGCTACTACGAGCCGCCAACGTTGGGGATAGAGCTGGATCCGAACTTGGGTGTGGAAATCGTTGCCTGGGGCAGCGTCGGGTCCAACCACGCCCACCCGCTGCAGGAGAGCGAAAAGTTCAGCCGCATTATGAACAGTTGGCTCAAGCTTCTAGGGCCTGACCGTGTCTACGTCCATACGTACTATGGCCACTACGGCTGGATCACGCCCTGGCCGATGATTCACTGCATCCGCGAGGAGGTCCCCTGGTTCGCCCGTCTTGGCCTTGAGGGGATGTATAGTGAAACCCACCAGCACTGGGGCACTCAAGCGATCAACTTCTATGTATGGCCGCGGGTGATGTTCAATCCGGACGAAGACGTTGATGCACTGCTGACTGATTATTACAACAAGTGCTATGAGGGCGCAGCAGAACCGATGCGCCGCTACTTCGAAACCCTTGAGGCTTCTATGGCCAGTCAGACCCGGATTGGCGGCAACCTCTTCGAGATTCCGATGGTCTTCACGCCGCAGGTCCTCGAGAAATGCCGGCAGGCTCTGGAGGATGCGGCCCAGACCATTAAGCCTGGCCCTCCGGCGTGGCGCCTTGACCTCCTGCAGAAGGGCTGGAAGGGAACGGAGCTGATGGTAGGAGCACTGACCGCCCAGAAGGATATGCGCTACGACGAGGCCGTGGACTATGCTCAACAGTTGGTTGACTACGTGGAATCTGTCAAAGACACCAGCATCTTTGAAGCTCAGCCTTACAACCTCGCTCCATATCTGGCCGGATACGTGTTGGAGCAGTGCCAGAAGGAAGGCGCTGCCTTTCTGACCGCCAAGCCGGGCTATGAGTTGCTTACGCTGCTGCCCTCGCAGGCCAGATTCAAGCTGGACCCTGAAGATGTCGGCCTCAAGGAGGAATGGTTCGCTGAGGGCCTTGCTGAGGCCGATTGGGATGAGGTCAAGACGGGGCAGTGGTGGGAGCAGCAGGGCTATGATTACGACGGCTGTGCCTGGTATCGCCTGAGTTTCACCCCGCCAGCAGAGGCTCAGGGCGAAGAATTGGTGCTCTCGTTCGGTGGGGTGGACGAAGAGGCCTGGGTATATCTCAACGGTGAACTTATCGGCGAGCATAGCGAAGCCTCAACCGGCAAGACAGTCGGCGAAATCTGGGATGAGCCCTTTGATGTCCCATTGCCCGACACCCTCCGCTTTAACCAGCCCAACCTGCTAGCTGTGCGGGTCTACGACGCAACGCTTATGGGGGGCATCTTCAAGCCCATTAACCTCCTGGCCAAGCTGGAAGGCCCGGCAGTACAGGAGTTTGAGGCCGATGACGATACCGTGTTGCTGGATCATTTGAATGGCAAATGCCTGGGCACATGGCACGGGCGAGTAGAACAATATGCTGAGGGGGTCTTCCCTTATCTTGGCCCCCCTGCCAACCTCTGCGCCGACCTGGCAGCTACCGAGGAAGCCCAGGCGGGGATAGAATATCAAGTTGAGCTACCTGCGGCCGGAGAAATCAGTATGTGGCTATGGATAGATGACACATCTCGCACGCAGGTCATCTTTCAGGTTGGCAGTGGAGGCAACACTAAGCTTTCGCTCACCACCTACCGCGCCCAACAGCTTATTGCCTACGTGATCGGGGAGAAGTCTCATTATGCCTACACACCCAAAGTACCAACCAAGACGTGGCTGAAGGTGGCCGTCCAGTGGGACAAGCAAGGGCTGAGGATTTTCATCAACGACCAGAACCTGGCTGAATGGAAGGGAGACGCTACGCCGTACTACGCAGGGCCCGACTTCTTATGCATTGGCGATGCACCGACCTGGAGCAAAGAGCTAAAGGCCCACTGGAAAGAGGGTGACCACTTCGTGGGGAGGGTGGATGAGTTCAGGCTCCAGCGGCTTCCCTGACCAGGCCCGGTACGACAGGCATCCCTGCCTGTCGCCCTGCGAGAGTCGTAACAAGCCATCCTCTCAGCGATAGCAAGGGCCGTTGCGCTGCTTTGTATGGCGGCTCTTAGCCGTTAAACGGCGTATGCCCGTACTCCTCCCAGAAGTCGCCAGCCTGGTTGGCACAGGTATTGGCCAGGATCGCCAGATAGTCAGGCGTGAGGAAATCCACCGGCACCTGGCTTTCCCACAGCAGGTCGAAGTCTGAGTCCAGGCTCAGTCGCCCGAACGGATCATCCCAGTTGCGCTTGAGCAGTTCAATGGCGATCTGGCCCTGCTCCTCATCGTCCTCACCCGGCATCCCACTCAGCCAGCAGTAGGTCCAGACTGTACCCTTGTATATGGCCATCCGCACGTCGAATTCCTCGTCGTTCTCGTAGGGGAGAACGTAGCGCTCGTTTTCATCATCCCGCTCGTAGACGAGGCCGGTTTGCTCCAGCAATTCACCGAGTTGCTCGAAGAGTTCCTCGTCGTCACCGGGTAGCTCTATCCCCTCGGGCTCCTCGGCATCGGAATCCTCAAGCAGCGCCAGCCAGTAGCCCGCCTGCTGCGCGCCCACCATACCCATGAACCGCGTGAACTCGGCCGTCGCCACCGAGAACGGGACCTGGAATTCCCAGTATAGGTCATAGCCCACGTCCTCATCCTCACGTATGCTCATACGACCGGCCAGATCACTGTAGTTCACTCGCAGCGCTAGCAGCGCGGCCAGCCCCTGCAGCTCGACATCTTCCTCCAGGACCCCCGGCAGATAGTCCAGGTCCACGTAGCCGCGCAGGAAGTCCTCATACTCGTGTACATACACTGTTACGTCGTTCTTGTAAGGCAGCGAGAAAACGCCATCTCCCTCATCGTCGTAGTATAGGCCGGATTCTTCAAGAATCTCGGCCAGCCGGCTGCCCGGCGCTTCGCGAACTGGGTCTTCCGCCGGGGCGCTCCGCAGCCAGATATCCACCACATTGGAGGGAATGGCGAACTTGGTCAGCATTGAGGAGGCAGCTATGGTCAACGTATGTACCCCAACCACCCGGCCCTGCTCGTCAACCAGCGGCCCGCCACTATTGCCACCTTCAGCGGCGGCATCGTGTTCGATGTATTTGTCGCCCTGCCAGGTGCGCCTGGCGGCGACGGCACCGGAGCGGATGGAAATCTCCCGCAGCCCCAGCGGGTGGCCACAGACAAACACGGGCTGGGTCTCGTAAACCATATCAGAGTCTGCCAGTTGCAGGTACGCCGGCGTCGGTGTGTTTATTCTCAGCAGCGCCAGGTCAAACTCTGCGGTTTCGCGCAGCACCTGGGCCTCAAAGCTGCGCTCACGCGGCGTGTTCGGATGGAACGTGACCGTGACCAAGCGCTCATCAGCGATCACGGTTCTGCCGTCCTCGCTCTCGATCTCTGGCGACACCACATGCGCGTTGGTCACACCGTCTCCACTGATGACGAAGCCGCTCCCGGATCCCCCGGTCGCGTCCCCAGTGGCCGTAGCCTCCAGGTCGACTTCAATCAACACCACAGCATCCTTAATCCGGGTGACAACTTCGGGATCAAGGGCCGCCTCGCACACGCTGAGCGCCATCAGCAGCACCACTAGGATACACAGCGAGCAGAACAAGCGTGACCTTTGCATGGCCTATCCTCCTGTGCCTGACTAAGGGGCGTGTGCTACTAGGGCCTCACATTTGTGTTACTATTGCGTTATTATACCACACTATCCCGGTGTCGCAAACAGTAGTTTCCTCTGGCTACTTCCCCGCCAGCTTCAGCTTTGTGGCCGCCTCTCCCCCATTGATCAGATACAACAGCGGCGTCGGCCTGTCCACTCCCTCCACGTAATCCGGCCGAGTCTGCCACGGCGTCACCGACAGCACATTCGCCAAGTCCATCCAGTATTCCAGCCGCGCCGGCCTCAGACCCCAGGTCATATGGAAGTGATTAGCCGGGGCGAACTGTTTGTACTCGCCCATTGTGGCATACTTCGGCACCACGAACGTATGCGGCCAGGTGGACGTAGACGTTTCGCAGACAGCCTGCGAGAGCTCATCTGGCAGCGACACGGTGGTAGCTTCATCCCAGACGAGCGAGAAGATGTTACTCTCGGCGCTGTAGGCCATGCGGCCGGCGATGCCGTCAATACCGGCCGGCGAGACAAATGTGACCGAGTTCCCGCCGCCGGGGAAATAGAAAGCATCAGCTAGCGGGAAGCTCACCCGGCTCATAATCTCCTCGACGCTTGCCCCAGGTTCTGCCGCCCAATCAAATGCCGCACTCCCGGAGTTATCGCCATCCACCAGGCCCTTCTCCCGCCACAGGGCCTCCGGCTCAGCATCGGCCAGCCCAAGCTCCTCCGCCTTGGCATTTATCTCCCACGGCTCCCAGACCTTGCGGAAGTCCATGAACAGCGGCGGATTGCCCGCAGTTAGCCACGTGAAGGCCAGCATCGTCAGCAGCCCCTGCACATCCGCCTCGGTGGCATACGGCAGCGGGGCCTTCGGCCCATTGTGGTCGAACGTGGAGTTGAACAGCGACTCCATCACATCGGCGACTGGCAGCGGTATCCCGCGCGCATCCGAGCCCCACTCAAGCTGGCTCATAAAGCCGCCACCGACCGCGTTGAGGTCAGCCATTATGTCGCGGACGATCAGGTACATTGCCAGGCTCTGATTGAAGCGCTCGCC
>JALGTI010000469.1 GCA_029821455.1 Candidatus Zipacnadia bacterium
ACTGCAAGCGCAATACGCTGAGCAGATCGCCGGCTTGGTTGCCAATGCCAAAGGGCCTGTACACCCGGCCCAGTTCCTGGCCGAGCTGCAGCGGCTGATGCCCTCGGATGCCGTCGTGGTCCTGGGGGAGGGGGCCAACCGCGTCTGGACCGCCACCCAACTCAAACTCACTACACCCGGCACCTGGGTCTCATCCAGCGACTTTGGCTGTATGGGCTACGCAATCGGGGCCAGCATCGGCGCGGCGCTGGGGCGACCTGGCAAGCAGGTGCTGTGCCTGACCGGCGATGGGTCGTTCCAGATGCAGATGCAAGAGATCGTGGTGGCGGCCCAGTACCACCTGCCTATTACCTACGTGGTGTTCAACAACAACTGCCTGGGGTGGATCAAGTGGGGCCAGCAGCGGATGTTCGATGGTCGCTACTATTGCGTGGACTACGAGGTCAACTGGGATCATGCTGCAGCCGCCGAAGCAGCGGGTCTTAAGGGCTTGAAGGTGGAAGTGCCGGACCAATGTGCAGCAGCGATCGAGGCGGCGTTGGAGGCCAATGCAGACGGGCAGCCGGCACTGATTGAGGTGATGGTGCCATGGGATCAGCCGACGCCGGGATTCGTGACTCATCACAGTGTGAACCAATAGGCAACAAGTTTTGACTGTGCGGGATAGTGCAACTGGGGGTTCACGTTCATGGCTGGCGTAGTTTCTCATCAGCAAACTCTTGCCATTCTCGAACGAAGCGCCCTGTGTCGAAGCGCAGGGCGTTTTGTCGGCAGTCCTGTTTTGAGAAGCTCATCTTCTCGAAACGCCTAACACCCTCGGCCAGCGCGGCGGGTGTCTGGGCCTCGAAGAACAGACCTGTCTCGTCCTCGATCACAGTTTCGGTGGCTCCGCCAGCGCGATAGGCGATGACGGGCCGTCCTGCGCTCTGGGCCTCCACCGCCGCGATGCCGAAGTCCTCCTCCTGGGGCATAATGAACGCGCGGCAGCGGGCCATCCGCTGAGTCACCTCGTCGTCGCTGCATCTGCCCAGCAGCGTAACCGTTGGCCCCGCCAGGCGCTGGAGCTTGCCCAGCTCAGGCCCGTCACCGATAACCACCAGCGGCAGCCGCAGATCCTTGAAGGCCTCGACTGCCAGGTCAACGCGCTTGTAGGGGTTCAAGGCGCTGACTAGCAGGAAATAGCCTTCATCGGCTTCGGCAGGCAGGAAGCGGCCGGTATCCACCGGCGGGTAGATAACCTCGGAGTCACGGTCAAAGTAGTTGCGGATGCGCTGCTGGACGGTCTTGGAATTGGCGACGAAATGATGCACCCGGCTGGCGGTGCGGGCGTCCCAGCGACGCAAGCGCGGGACGGACCGGCGGACCAGGGCCCTGGCCAGGCGGCTACCGGCTGCGCTATTAATATACTCATCGGCCCACGACCACAGGAAGCGAGCCGGCGAATGGCAGTAGCACAGGTGGGTCGCGTCCGGGCCGGGAATCGCGCTCTTGGCCCAGGCACTGGACGAGCTGATGACCAGATCATAATCGCGCAGGTTGAGTGACTCGATGGCTCGCGGCATCAGCCACAACAACCGCTTGTGCAGGCGGCGCAGCGGCTGCAGAAACGAGGTACGGACTTCCCAGTCCGGTAGCGCATCTCCGAAGCTGGTCGGCTCATACAGCAGCGTATAGATGGGGGCATCGGGGTAGATAGAGTGGAGGGCGACCAGGACGCGCTCGGCTCCGCGTATGCCCTGCATCAGGTAGTCGTGAACCAAGGCCACTTTCATAGGCCACCGGTCGCCTCCGAGGATTTGCCTTCGGCATCGGCGTGGCGTGCCAGAGCTGTAAGCAGGGCTGCCCGCATTTCATCAACGGGAGCGTCGTGACCGGTCCAGCGCTCGAAGGCGATCGCGCCCTGATGCACGAGCATCTCCGTCCCATCAATCGTCCGACAGCCCACCTGTTGAGCAGCTTTCAGCAGTGTTGTCTGCCGGGGATTGTAGATGAGATCATAGACAACCTGCTCTGGCCGCAGCCACTCCGGGGGAATCACGGGGGGCACATCTGCCTGCGGAT
>JALGTI010000470.1 GCA_029821455.1 Candidatus Zipacnadia bacterium
GTGGGGTGTGGATTATGCCTACCTGCGCAACTGGGCCGGCAAGGACTTCAAGCCCTTGTTCGGCTCCTCCGACACGCACATGCTGGTCGCCGAGCGCCACTGGTAGGCGTAGACTCGAGGTGCCTGCGCTATCGACTGTTAGCCGGTGGCTGCTGTGGTAGACCCGCCCGTAGGGCAGACATCCTTGCCTGTCGATCTGGTGACCACAGGCACGACATCTGCGCCACGCGAATAGTTCAATCGGCGGGCCGCACCACCCGCCCGGGCGCGTTGCTAAGCAGTTGGTAGGGGCGTGATTCATCACGCCCACAGACATTGCGAAGGTCCGTGGGCGCTACCGACGCGCTTGTGACGATGTCTGAGCAGAACGTTGCTGTAGGCCTCGGAGCGTATACCGCGGGCACACCAGCCCCTTGGCACAGCTGACAGCAGTGTGCTTCGCGCCTCAATGGCGCGTCAACCTATCCAGCCACTTCTGCCGCAGTTCACCTATGCGGTCGGGGTCTTCAAGCAGTTCAGCCAGGTCATCAGTCAGGTCCAGGCCCTGGTCCTGGGCAAGACGCATGAGTATATAGTCCTCTACACCCTCACGCCATGCCTCCCAGCGGCGTGAAGTAATGGGGCCATCCTCGTGCTCATAGATGACGCCGTAGTCGCCGTACCCACCATCAAAGTCATCCCATGCGCTCCCTGAAATGGAACCATAGGCCCAGAACCCGGTGCCCTCATAGCCATAGTTCAAAGTATGCCACAACTGCTTCCGGTACTCCACGGGGGCATTGCCCTTGCTGTGTACGGTATAGTTCCACAGCCAGGTATTCTGCCCGGGGGCGTCGAACATTGATGGCCAATCTTCTTCCATGCCGAGGATGGGACACAATATGTCGCAGTTCGGGATGGCCAACTCCCGGATGTGCTGGTCTGTGACCAGTAGCTCTCTTTCGCCCTGGGGTGTCAGCCGTGCATGGGAATACGGGTTGGCGTATATCCTTATGCGAGGGTCGACTTCCTTGACCACGTTGCGAATGTAGGCCGTGTCCTCCATCTCAGCCACATGCTGTTCGTCGGTAGGAATAAACGCAAAATCGTCAAAACCAATACCAAGCTCCTCCAGGTGGTCAACCCACGCTCTAACCCAGTTCTTCAGGCCGGTATGCCACAGCGGTGATTTGTACTCGAAATAAGCGGGGCTGCCATCTTCCATGCGGCCGAAACTCTCGCGGAAGTTCGGCATGCTGTCAAAGAGCCAGAACCACATGAAGAAGGAGCGTCCATTCCTGTGCAGCTTGAGCCAGCGGTCGTGAATGGTGAAGTCGAAATCAGTGACATTGCCGTCTTCATCGAATGTTGCCCAGCGCTGGCAGAAACCGAAGATGAAGGTGTTAATGTAGTGGTCCCGCAGGTCCGCCGCCAGTGCCTCTTCATCCATCGTACCCAGTATCGGGAACTCTTCTGACAGATAAGACCAGTTGTACAGATACAGATCAGGCTCATCGGGAAGCATAACATCACTTACCTGCACATTCACCTGCACCGGTATGCTGGTGCCGGCAGCCTCCAGAATCGTCCGGTGCCCATATTCTCCTGCAGCAAGCCCACGCCCATCCACGAGCAGATACAGCATCGTACTGCGTGCCGCCGGGATCTCGAACTGTCCATCTGTTATTGGGAGCAAAGCATCAGCCACGGTCTTACCGCTGCGCAATTCCTGGAACCAGGTGGTCATCAGGCTGAGGCGCTCGCCAGGAAGATTCCCGCCAACTGCCCTCACGGTGACATTGAGGGGCTCACCTGTTGTATTGGTCACCAGCAGCGCCGCGGGCTCACGTTCGTTTTGCGCCATCAATACGCTCAGCCCTACATGACCATGTTCGCTGCCGGGCACGTCCTTTGCTGAGAACTCCTCATATGGCGGCATGGCCTCGGCAACCAGTGGCTTCTCAAACAGGCCGCGAAGCACGCGCACCCGCAATGCCTCCAGTTGCGCGGAGATGTTGTCAATATCTTCGTCTGAGGGGTACTGGGACGGCAACTGCTCCAGGCGCGCCCGCCATG